>QPIL01000110.1 GCA_003666325.1 Methylococcales symbiont of Iophon sp. n. MRB-2018 | reverse complement strand
AGCCATAAACACACCCTAGCCAGCGGTGCCAGCATCAGCCCATCCATAGAATTAGGAATACGCTATGACGATGGCAGTGGTGATACTGAGACTGGTGGTGGCATAGAGTTAGCAGGTAGCTACCGTTACAGTAACCTACAAGGGCTACAAATGGAGTTACGAGCGCATGGTTTAGTGGCACATCAGTCAAATTACAAAGAATGGGGACTCAGTGGACTGGTCAAATACCAAGCCAACAGCAGTGGTCAAGGTTTATGGTTAAGCCTGCAACCTGCTTGGGGTGATACCCCAGATAATGTTGGCAATAGAGTATGGCAGCCATCAACAGTAACTAACTACGCAAATGATGCAAACGATGAAGATAACAGCAATAGAAGCCTACAGTTAAACACCGAGTTAGGTTACGGACTACCCGGATTCTTTGGTCGTGGTCTATTCAGCCCTTACGCTGGGGTAAACCTAACAAACGGTACACAAAGCTATAATATAGGCGGACGCTGGACAATAGATGCTATATTGAGCCTAAACCTAATAGGCGAGCGTAAACAAACAGAGGACAGCATAGAGTTGCGTGGCGACTTTAAATTTTAACCTGTAGGGACATGTAGGGGCGAGTGCCTCTGCTCGCCCGCTATTCCTATATTCCCGATAACAGCAGGGCGAGAGCCCCTCGCCCCTACATGCCCTTTTATTGAAAGACCTATAAAGTCATGCTTTTCTTATAGGATTCAAAATGGTATTTTCTGGGGTTTTGCTATGATCAATTTCTGGGTAATCTTTGGTGTAATGTAGACCTCTACTTTCTTTACGGCTTTGCGCACAGCGAATAATTAATTCAGCAACAATAACTAAGTTTCTAAGTTCTAATAAGTCGCTGGTTACGTGAAAATTAGCATAATATTCTGCAATTTCTTGTTTAAGAATTTCTAGTCGGTGCATGGCTCGGCTCAGACGTTTATCAGTGCGAACAATACCCACATAATCCCACATAAATTGACGCAATTCATCCCAGTTATGAGCTACCACAACCTCTTCATCAGATTCACTGACCAGTGAGTTATCCCATTTTGGGGCAAAGTCTGGGGTGGGTATAGATGGCAGTTGTTGGGCAATATTATTAGCGGCAATTTCTGCAAATACTAGGCATTCTAATAGAGAGTTGCTCGCCATTCTATTGGCACCATGCAGACCTGTGCAAGCTACTTCACCAATAGCATAAAGTCCTGATATATTGGTTTGAGCCTGAAGGTTAGTGACTACACCTCCACAGGTATAATGCGCTGCAGGTACCACTGGAATAGCTTGTCTAGTAATATCCATACCCAATGCTAGGCAGCGTTGATAAATATTAGGAAAATGTTGCTGGATGAATTTTGGCGATTGCTGACTAATATCAAGAAACACACAATCAATTCCGTGTTTTTTAATTTCATTATCAATTGCTCTGGCAACAATATCTCTGGGTGCTAACTCTTGTTGTGGATGATATTTTTGCATAAACCGTGTTCCATCAGGCAGAATTAATTTGCCACCTTCTCCACGAACGGCCTCACTGATTAGAAATGATCTTTCTTCTGGATGGAATAGGCAGGTGGGATGAAATTGCATAAATTCCATGTTACTTATTTGGCATCCTGCACGCCAAGCTAAAGCAATACCGTCACCAGTAGATATATCTGGGTTTGTTGAATAGAGATAAACTTTACTGGCTCCACCTGTTGCTAATACAACAATTTTAGCAGTAATAGATTTTACCTGATTATTAACCGTGTTTAATAAATATGCACCTTGAATACGTTGCCTTGATTTGTTATTGACAATTAAATCAATGGCATTGTGATTTTCGAGTAAGGTAATGTTGGGATGTGCCTTGACGTTATCAATTAACGATTGGGAAACAGTTTTACCTGTTGTATCCGCTGCGTGCACGATACGGCGATGAGAATGTCCACCTTCACGGTTTAAATGCAGTGACTTGGTACCATCGTCTGCTTGTTGTTCGGTGAACTTAACGCCCTGATCTTTTAACCATTCAATATTTCTTTTGGCACTTTCAACAGTCACCATAACCGCATCTAAGTCGCATAAACCAGCGCCCACAGTTAAGGTGTCCTGAATATGAGACTCAATAGAGTCATCAGCATCAAGGGCTGCTGCAATACCCCCTTGAGCATGATATGTGCTGCCTGACGATAATGAAACTTTTGATAGCACTAGAATTTGAGCTTGATCGGCGAGTCTTGATGCTAAACTAAGACCTGCACAGCCACTGCCAATGACAAGAACATCGTATGTGAGTATTTCAGTCATTATGAAATATAAAAAATAATGGAGAAAATTTGTACACTAAAACTGCTTTTAAATATTACCATGAAAGCAATTTTTTTGTGTTGTTAGAACTAATGATGTTTAATCCTGTCCACACAATCATTATTATAAAACTGTGAAAGAACAATCTGGCAATAATACAGAAATAGATAAAGACTTGGTGCGTAGGGTACAACAAGGTGATAAGTCGGCGTTTGACCTTTTGGTCATTAAATACCAACACCGTATTATTCAGTTAGTTAATCGCTATGTTAAAGATCCTAGCGAGGCACAAGATGTTGCACAAGAGGCTTTTATAAAGGCTTATCGTGCATTAGGGAAGTTTAGGGGAGATAGTGCTTTCTATACTTGGCTATATCGAATAGCCATTAATACTGCTAAAAATTATTTAGTGTCTCGTAGCAGACGTTACTCAGATTATCAGATTGATATTCAAGATGCAGAACAAGTTGGGAATGCACCGCAACTGAAAGGTATGGACACGCCTGAGCATTTATTAATGAATGATGAAATTGTGACTGCCATTAAATCTGCAATTGAAAAATTACCTGATGAAATGAAAAATGCAATTATGTTGAGAGAATTTGAAGGGATGAGTTATGAAGAAATAGCCCAAACAATGGAATGTCCAGTCGGTACAGTACGCTCTCGTATTTTTAGAGCACGCGAAGCCATTGATAAAAAATTAGACCCTTTGCTCAATTAGAGGCAAGCTATGAATAAAGAAATAAATCAAAAAATATCTCAGTTTCTGGATGATGAATTAGATCATGCTGAGCTAGATGATTTTTTGTTAAAAATCAAGCAACAACCACAGTTAAAAAATACAATGAATAGATATTACGCAATCAGTCATTTATTGAGCGGAAAAGATGTTTTGATAGCAGATGTTGGTTTTTTAGACAAAGTGGGTCAAGAAATTGAACAGGAGCCTTATCATTTTTTATCTAAACGGAGTATTAAACGGAGTATTAAACTAAGATCGTTTGGTTTTTGGTCAAAAGCATCCGTTGCTATGGTGGCATCCTTTGCTATCATCGCGGCTATTGTTTCTCAGCAAATTAATGTCACAACTATTCAAGCTCCTCAAATACTGGTGAAAAATAAAAGCATTAAAGAGGGCACTGCTATAAAAACGGCAAAATCATCTCAACATGAGCGCTTTAAGGCTTATCTTCAAGCACATAGTGATGATATATACACACATGGTTCATTGAGCTACCAACCGCTTGCACGGGTGGTCAATTTTTCTTCAAACAATAATTAATATGATGCTTCGTTTATTACTTATTTTTTTTTACCCGTTTTTAGTGTTTTAGCGATTGATTCTGAGTCAAGTGCAGAGCAATGGTTGCAGAAAATGTCTCTATCAATGAAAACACTCAACTATCAAGGTACTGTTGCTTTTTTTAAAAACGGTCGTCTTGACACCATGAAACATACACATGTAGCAGATCAAAAAATAGAACAAGAAAGATTGTTATCATTAAATTCTCCGATGCGTGAAGTCATAAGAGATGCAGGTACTATTAGTTGCATTTTTAACAAAAGTAAAAAAGTGATTGTTAATCATCGTCCAGTCAGCCGATCATTTATCGTTGATTTACCGATAGATTTCTCTGCTTTAAATACTATCTATCGCTATTCTTTGGGAGAAGAAGAATTTGTTGCTATGCGATCTTCTCAGACAGTGTTTATTAAACCAGTAGATCAATACCGCTACCCAAGAAAAATCTGGATAGACAGGGAGTATTTTTTACCTTTAAAAGTAGAAGTTTATAACTTAGCGGGAGAAACTCTGGAGCAAGTTGTGTATACAGATATTCAGGTTGTCGATACGCTGAAGTTTGTAAAAGTAGAAAAAAACTTGGATGATACCAATATTACACATATTCATTTGCAAGAAACTGACGCACTAGAAAAAATGGATTTTATTTTAGATGAACAAGCTATTGGCTTCCATCTGGTATTTTTTACCCGAATGGATACGGGGATTTCAGATAAAAAGGTGGATCATTTATTATTAAGTGATGGCTTTTCTTCTGTTTCAGTTTATAGAGAAGTTAAGTCTGATGATACTCAGTTAGGCGTACAGACTTTAGGGACAGTTAACTCTTTTACTCGAATTGCTGAAGACTATCAAATTACTGCTATGGGTGATGTGCCTGTCAAGGCAGTTGAAGAAATTGCTCAAGGAATTGCTTTTCAGTAAAACCTCTATATTTGTACCACCCCTTTATTTTTAGTAATTTTTTACCTTTTTAGGATATAAACGGAGATTGTATGCTCGAATATCGTTTTTTTGTGTTTTTAAATCTGCTCATTATTTCAGCATCTACTTTGGCTCAATTGCCAGACTTTACTTCTATGATTAAGGAAAAGGGTGATGCTGTGGTTAATATCAGTACCACTCAAAAAGTAGATGATTTAACTCAACATCTTAATGGTCATAGCTTACCTGAAGGCGTTACTCCACAGGTGGAGGAGTTATTTCGTCATTTTTTTCAACAGCCTGACAAAGGGTTTGAGCCTAGAAATGCCGAATCTTTAGGCTCAGGCTTTATTATTTCACAAGATGGTTATGTTTTAACGAATCATCATGTAGTTAAGAACGCGGATGAGATTATTGTTAAACTCAAAGATAGACGGCAATTAATTGCAAAATTAATCGGTTCAGACCAAAGAACTGATATTGCTTTACTAAAAGTTGAAGCTCAGAACTTACCCATTGTAAGCAAAGGCTCATCAAAACAATTACAGGTGGGTGAATGGGTATTAGCGATTGGTTCACCTTTTGGCTTTGAGCAATCAGTAACTGCGGGTATTGTTAGTGCCAAAGGTCGGAGCTTACCAGGAGGGAATTATGTTCCTTTTATTCAGACAGATGTAGCAATTAATCCGGGCAATTCAGGCGGGCCACTTTTTAACATGAAGGGTGAAGTCATTGGTGTCAACTCGCAAATTTATAGTCGTTCGGGAGGATATATGGGGTTATCTTTCGCTATTCCGATAGATGTGGCAATGAATGTTGTAGAGCAGTTAAAAGCCAAAGGAGCAGTATCAAGAGGCTGGCTAGGTGTTCAAATTCAAGATGTGACCAGAGAGTTAGCAGAATCTTTTAATATGGATAAACCTTATGGTGCATTAGTCTCAAGAGTAATTGCAGAGAGTCCATCAGAAAAAGCAGGGTTTCAAATTGGTGATGTTATTGTTGAGTTTGATGGAAATGCAATTCATACCGCCAGTGAATTAGCGCCTATAGTTGGCATTACACCCATCGGAGAAAAAATTAAAGTTAAAGTTATCAGAGAAGGCAAGAAAAAAACTATAAAGGTTGTGATTGGCTTACTAGCTGATAAATCAACCTTGGCATATTCAATAGAGCCAAAAAAAGCAATTAATCAACTTGCCATTGTGGTGACAACATTGACTACAGAACAAGCTAAGGAAAGCAATTTAACTAAACAAGGTGTGTTAGTCCAAAGTTTGGAACAAGGCCCTGCTTTAAATGCTGGAATTCAACAAGGGGATATTATTTTAAGGATTCAGAATAATGTCGTTCGTGATGTTGCTGATTTTGATAGAATACTGACCAGCCTACCATCGAACCAATCCATTGCTATTTTAATTCAACGTAGAGGTAGCCCTATCTTTTTAGCTCTAAAAATAGACAATTAAACTGTGGATCAAAAGAATATAAGAAATTTCTCCATTATCGCCCATATAGATCATGGGAAATCAACATTAGCAGATCGCTTTATTCAAATTTGTGGAGGCTTATCTGAGCGAGAAATGGAAGCTCAGGTTCTTGACTCTATGGACATTGAGAAAGAACGTGGCATTACCATTAAAGCACAAAGTGTTACCCTTGATTACACGGCTAAAAATGGGGAAACTTATCAATTAAATTTTATCGACACTCCGGGTCATGTCGATTTTTCATACGAAGTATCACGCTCTCTTGCCGCCTGTGAAGGTGCGTTATTGGTGGTTGATGCAGCACAGGGTGTGGAAGCACAAAGTGTAGCCAATTGTTATACAGCTATAGAGCAAGGTCTTGAGGTTGTTCCTGTATTAAATAAAATAGACCTGCCTTCAGCAGATCCAGAACGAGTCATTGAAGAAATTGAAGATGTCATTGGTATAGATGCAAGTGATGCGTTAAAGATAAGTGCCAAAACAGGCATAGGAATAGAAAATGTTTTAGAGCAGTTGGTTGATTTGTTTCCTGCACCTACAGGTGATCAAAATGCCCCCTTACAGGCATTGATTATTGATTCTTGGTTTGATAATTATTTAGGTGTGGTTTCGTTGGTGAAAATTGTAAACGGTAGTTTGCGAAAAAAACAAAAATTGCTGGTGATGTCTACAGGGAAAGCGTATTTAGCTGAAAAAATTGGCATATTTACCCCTAAAGAACAAGAAACCTTAGTTTTGAATACTGGGGAAGTTGGTTTTCTTGTCGCTGGAATAAAAGATATTTATGGTGCGCCTGTAGGTGACACGATTACCTTGGTAGACAATCCTGCGGTAGAAGTGTTGCCAGGTTTTGAAACCATCCAACCTAGAGTTTTTTCTGGACTTTACCCCGTACTCTCAGATGACTACGGTAGTATGCGTGAAGCACTGGATAAATTACGCTTAAATGATGCGGCACTTAATTTTGAACCTGAAACATCTCAAGCATTAGGTTTTGGTTTTCGTTGTGGTTTCTTGGGTATGCTACACATGGAGATTGTGCAGGAGCGTTTAGAGCGTGAATATAATATTGATTTAATTACTACTGCACCCACAGTTATTTATGAAGTTGAAGTGCATTCGGGTGAATTGATTATGGTCGATAACCCTGCAAAATTACCTGATATTGGTATGATTTCCGAGATAAGAGAGCCTATTATTTTAGCAAATATTTTAGTGCCACAAGAATATCTGGGTGGTGTTATTGGTTTGTGCGTTGAGAAGCGTGGAGTACAAAAAAGTATGGAATATATGGGGAGACAGGTTACCTTAAAATATGAGTTGCCTATGAGCGAAGTGGTTTTAGACTTTTTTGATCGCTTAAAATCTGTCAGTCGTGGTTATGCTTCTTTTGATTATGAGTTTGTACGTTTTATGGAAACACCCTTGGTTAAGCTGGATGTTTTAATTAATGGCGATAAAGTAGATGCTTTATCAGTGATTGTTCATAAAGATTTAAGTCAATCACGCGGACGTGATCTGGTTGAGAAGATGAAAGAATTAATACCAAGACAAATGTACGAGGTCGCTATTCAAGCCGCGATTGGTTCAAAAGTGATTGCTCGGTCAACGGTTAAAGCGATGAGGAAAAATGTGACTGCTAAATGTTATGGTGGTGATATATCGCGTAAGAAAAAACTATTAGAAAAACAAAAAGCAGGCAAAAAGCGTATGAAGCAAGTGGGCAGTATTGAAATTCCACAAGAAGCTTTTCTTGCTGTTTTACAGGTTAATAAAAAATAATTGCATTTTTATAATAGATTGAGGCTTTTTAGGGTAACTGGCAACAAATAACCCAGCCGTCTTGTTATTCTTTTTATCCGTTGCTGAGTTCTCAATAAGTAAGTTTAGATTTTTTATAAACACATAAGCGCAAAAATAGGCGCTATCACACCATTGTTGAAATGGTATAACTTTTCAATTAATTACTACTAATAAAATGGATTACGATTTTTCTTTTTTTCTTGTTGTTGCAAGCCTTGTTACT
Source organism: Methylococcales symbiont of Iophon sp. n. MRB-2018 (assembly GCA_003666325.1). Lineage (GTDB taxonomy): Bacteria > Pseudomonadota > Gammaproteobacteria > Methylococcales > Methylomonadaceae > QPIN01. The sequence goes on along the minus strand of QPIL01000110.1, from coordinate 39,286 downwards.
GGCATTATCTGGGGCAGCTATGTTTTATTCTTAAAGATTTCAAAAAATAATTCGCTAGACCAAGCTGAGCCTTTTTTAATTGAAACGGCACGTTCTTTATTTCCTGTATTATTTTTGGTTTTATTTTTACGTTCATTTGTAGCGGAGCCTTTTCGTATACCTTCGGGTTCAATGATGCCTACATTATTGATTGGTGACTTTATTTTAGTCAATAAATTTACTTATGGTATTCGCCTACCCATATTGCATACAAAAATAGTAGAAATAGGGAAACCAGAAACGGGAGATGTCGTTGTTTTTAGATTTCCCCAAAACCCCAAAGTGGATTATATAAAACGTGTTGTGGGGCTGCCTGGAGATAGAGTTGCGTATTACAATAAAAAGATCTATGTCAATGGAAAATTGGCGAAACAAGCATCATTAGGTCAGTATTATGGAGTAGGGCAGGGAGAGAATATGACGGGCGCGGAACATTCTATAGAATACCTTATGGGAGTGGAGCATAGTATCTTAATTAAACAAGGACTGCCGTCAGTGGAAGGTGTTTTTGTTGTACCTGAAGGGCATTATTTTGTCATGGGTGATAATAGAGATAGCAGTAATGACAGCCGTTATTGGGGTACAGTTCCAGAACGAAACTTAGTGGGAAAAGCATTTTTTATCTGGATGAGCTGGGATTGGCAACATGAGGGAATTGGGTTAGACCGCATTGGAACAATTTTAAAGTAGCCTAAATTTATCAAGATTTTATTGTTTATTGTAAAAACCATGCTCCATTTTGAAAAACTTGCTAAATTTTATAACGCATTTGAAGCTGGCGGAAATGAATGATAAGAAAACCAAAAATACTGGCTGAAAATCTGGGGTTGATATTTAATCATCCCCAGATTTTTGCTTTGGCTTTAACGCACAGAAGTATGGGGTCAAACAACAATGAAAGATTAGAATACTTGGGGGATTCAATTTTAGGTTTTGTTATTGCAAATAAATTATATGAAATGTTTCCTGAAGCAGATGAAGGCGATTTAAGTCGACTAAGAGCTAATCTCGTTAATCAAACATCTTTAGCTGAGTTAGCTAAAGAACATAATATTGGTGATTATTTGATTCTAGGTTCGGGAGAACTAAAGAGTGGTGGTCATCGACGCGATTCAATTTTATCCGATGCACTGGAGGCAATTATGGGGGCTTTACTTCAAGATCAAGGGATTGAAGCAAGTAAAAACTGGATTTTGTCGATTTTTGCCAACAAATTGGCTGCATTAGATTTAAGCAGTTATAAAAAAGATCCTAAGACAGAATTGCAGGAGCTTATGCAATCAAAAAAAATCGAGTTACCTCTCTATAAATTAATAAAAATGACAGGAGAGGCACATTCGCAAACCTTTAATATTCAATGTACAACCCTGATTATGAATGAGACAACAATGGGAAAAGGTGTTTCAAGAAAAAAAGCGGAGCAGGGGTCGGCAGAAAAAATGTTAAAACTCATTAAGATAAAAAAATTATGAAATGTGGATATGTTGCCTTAATTGGACGCCCCAATGTGGGTAAATCAACATTAATGAATCATATCTTGGGTCAAAAAATTAGCATTACATCAAGAAAACCACAAACAACACGCCATCGTATTTTAGGGATCAAGACATCAGAATCTGGACAGATTATTTTTATGGATACTCCAGGTATGCACCAGCTCGAAAAGAAAGCACTTAATAAATACTTAAATAAAACAGCCGATAGTGCCATGTTGGGTGTTGATGTTATCGTCTGGTTACTTGATGGGTTTTTTTGGCATGATTATGATGAGCGTATTCTGAGTAAATTAGAAAGTGCTGGGATACCTGTTATTCTTGCTGTTAATAAATTAGATAAAGTAAAAAATAAAGAGGTGATGTTAGCGTTTTTTACTGAGGCTCAAAAGCGTTTTCAATTTCAAGATATATTACCTATATCCGCCTTAAAAAGTACAAATCTTGATGCGTTAGAAACCAGTATATTGAACACCCTTCCTGAAAGTGAGTTGATATATCCAGAAGATCAGGTGACTGATCGTTCCATGCGTTTTATGGCAGCTGAGATTATTAGAGAAAAGCTAACTAGACGGCTAGGAGATGAGCTTCCTTATGCTACTACGGTTGAAATTGAACGCTACCAAGAACAAAAAAATATTACTAAAATCTATGCCATTATTTGGGTTGAACGCAGTACTCAAAAAAATATAGTGATTGGTAAACAAGGTGAAATGCTTAAAAAAATAGGCTCAGATGCCAGAATTGATATTGAAAAACTAATAGACCAGAAAGTTTATTTGCAATTTTGGGTTAAGCTAAAAAAAGGTTGGTCAAACAATGAGCGTGCTTTGCAAAGTTTAGGGTTTTCTGAGCCAAAATAAATACTTAAATGAATGGCAGCGTTGTGCATTTGCAAAATGCATATATCCTACAACATAGAAAATTTAAAGAAACCTGTTTAATCTTAGATGTATTAACGCAGGATTTTGGCATAGTCTCAATTTTGGCTAAAGGTGTAAGGAAGAATAGATCCAAAACAGCAGGGCTTTTATTACCCTTTTCTGGCTTAAAACTTTCCTATATTGGGAAAAATGAATTAAAAGTTCTAAGCTATGTTGAGATAGACACAATAGCCATGCAATTAACGGGATGTTCTTTGTATTGCGGCTTTTATGTAAATGAGCTTATTAGTCTGCTTTTACATAAAAATGATCCTCATCCAGATGTTTATAATATTTATCAGCATTGTTTAACAATGCTGATAGATGTGAAAAATATTGAACAAAATTTAAGGTTTTTTGAACTCAATTTAATTGAGAATATAGGATATGGTTTTCAATTAACAGTTGATCACCTAGATGTAGCGGTAAAACCTTTTAAAAAATATTATTTCAAGGAGCAGACAGGAATGGTAGAAAGTAAGTCAGGTTATATTAGTGGTCACACATTGTTAGCTCTGGATGGCAGAGAAAATTTGGACAAGCAAGCCTTATATGAATCCAAGCAATTAATGAGGCGAGTGATAGATTTTTTATTACTAGGGAAAGTATTAAAAAGCAGGCGGATTTTACTAAAAATAATGAAACAAAAATGATAAAAGCAGCCATTTTATTAGGTGTTAATATTGATCATGTTGCCACATTGCGTCAGGCGCGTGGAACAAAATATCCTAGCCCTGTTCACGCTGCATTAATTGCTGAACAAGCAGGTGCTGATGGTATTACTGCTCATTTAAGAGAAGATCGTCGGCATATTCAGGATCGCGACATTATGCAATTAAGAGAGTTGTTAAATACCCGCTTAAATCTGGAAATGGCAGTTACTGATGAAATGTTAGCAATAGCCTGTAAAGTAAGACCGACAGCTTGTTGTCTTGTCCCAGAAAAAAGAGAGGAGCTGACGACTGAAGGAGGGCTGGATGTGGCTGCTAACCCAGAACCAATAAAAACTGCTTGCCATACACTTGCGAATGCAGGTATCGAAGTCTCATTATTTATAGACCCAGAATTAGCTCAAATTGATGCGGCTGTAGCAGCAGGCGCACCAGTTATCGAATTGCATACGGGGGGTTATGCAGATGCTAATGAAAACAGCAACAAAAAAAATGAATTAGACAGAATAAAACGCGCCGCAGAATATGCCTATAAAGCTGGCTTACAAGTTAATGCTGGGCATGGCTTACATTTTCATAATGTTGTAGAAGTTTGTAAAATCCCACAAATTGTTGAGTTAAATATAGGGCATTCGATTATTGCCCAAGCTGTTTTTTCTGGCTTGGCAGAAGCGGTTAAAGATCTTAAAAAAGTTATGTTGAACGCCAGACTCTTAGCATAGCTCCTGAAACTGCTACTCGCCATACAACAGTGGCTACCGCCTTTGATTCTTGATTTACACTAAGGTAGTGTTTTTGACCCGATGGGGTTATTTTTAATAAAACCCATTGTTTGGATAGTTTTTAAGGCTTGACTCAGTGCCAAAAATTTTACAAATAATCCAACACTCACTGCATTTTTAAATAAAATAGCACTTTTAAGCGACATTCAAATACCTATTATTCTTATAGATTGGTCACCACTCAGGGCTGCATTACCATTAACGGAAACACTTCATTATGCGAAAATATCCTTTAATATCAACATCATACTTTATGAAAATAAATAAAAAATTATGTTTGTATCTATTATTTTTACCGAGTTTATTGTGGGCGGCGGATAAGCCTGATTTGTTTTTACTCAAAACTTACGATGAAACAAAACCTGTGGTGGGTTGGGTGATGAGTGAGAAGTTTGATGGTATTCGGGGGTTTTGGGATGGTGAGCAGTTATTGACGCGAGGCGGGCAGAAGATTATCGCACCTGATTGGTTTGTGGAACATTATCCGCCGTTTGCGATAGATGGAGAATTATGGACGAAGCGTGGGGATTTTGAGCAAATCAGTAGTATTGTTAGGAGGAAAAACCCTGATGATCGTTGGCATAAAATTACCCATCAAATTTTTGAAGTACCAAATCAAGAGGGTGGACTACTGGATAGACTGACAGTTTTGCGAGATTATTTAAAAACACAGCCGAATAGCCCCATTAAAATCATCAAACAACACTTAATTATTCAGCACAATCAAGTTAAGGCTTTTTTGCAAGAAGTGACTCAAAAAAACGCTGAAGGTGTGGTGGTTAGAAACCCAGATACTGCTTATCAAACAGGTAGATTGAGTTCGGCACTAAAAGTGAAAAAATATTTAGATACAGAGTGTGTAATTGAAAAAATATTGCCTGGCAAAGGCAAATATGCGGGAAAAATGGGCTCGCTATTATGCAAAACTAAAGACGGCGTGATGGTTAAAATTGGATCAGGACTTAAAGACATCCAACGCGAGAACCCATTTCCCATAGGTACTACAGTTACTTTTAAATATTATGGCTTAACAAAAAAAGGAAAATTCAAATACCCTGTTTTTTTGAGGGTTAAGGCTAAAAAAGACTCAGGACGGAAGACGGAAGACTCAAGACGAAAGACTCAAGACTAAAGACTAAAGACTAAAGACTAAAGACTAAAGACTAAAGACTAAGAGCTAAGAGCTCAGAACTAAAGTCTTTAGTCCTGAATACAAGCTTTTTTGATTTTTATTTGGGGTTAACTTTTAGGTCAGTTCGCAGCCTTTGGGGTCTTATCCCCAAACTCCCATCATTCACACAAAAACCAATCAATTTAATCATTATTTTGCATAATCCACACCAAATGGCTACCCAGACTTTAACACTGCATAAGAAATCACCAAAAATCAAGGGGGCTTTAGTCTTTAGATCCGTAGGGTGCGTTCCACGCACCAGAACCAATCAAAAATCAAGGAGCCCTTAGCCCTTAGCCCTTAGCCTTTAGTCTTTAGATCCGTAGAGTGTGTTCCACGCACCAAAACCAATCAAAAATCAAGGAGCCCTTAGTCTTTAGTCTTTAGTCTTTAGTCTTTAGTCTTTAGTCTTCCGTCTTTAGTCTTTCGTCTTGAGTCTTCCGTCTTTCGCCTCCCGTCCTTTGTTGCTTCTAACACTAATATGTTGTATAATCCCAACAAAACTAATTCTTGGTTTTCTTTTCGGATTCAAGAGTGGTTAATATCCTTTTTTGAGCAACTACGAGTGTTGCACTTATGACGCGAATTTAAGGGGCTCAATTTATGAATAAAATAACTTTATCATCCACACAAAAAAATAACATTCGGAGAATATAATGACTAAGATTTTGAGATACGCACTCATTTATCTATTTTTACTAAGCCCTGTGGCACAGGCACAAGCTATTAATCAAGATAGCGAATCCGTTGAGCTAGAAGAATTTGTGGTTATAGGCTCTAGGAGTCAGGCATCACGTTCGGTTAAATCATCCCCCGTACCTATAGACATTATCAGCGGTAGCGAAGTGCTAAGCTATGGTAGCGGTGACCTCAGCACCCAACTTTCCCACTTAATCCCATCTTATAATGTTAACGAACAACCTATTAGTGATGCCGCAACATTTATCCGTCCTGCCAACTTGCGTGGTCTGTCGCCAGGTGCCACTTTAGTCACCATTAATGGTAAACGCCGCCATCGGGCAGCCGTTATTACCCTGTTGGGTGGCGGTGTTTCAAATGGCGCACAAGGGACTGATATTTCTACCATACCTGCGATTGCACTAAAACAAGTTGAAGTCTTGCGTGATGGTGCATCCGCACAATATGGCTCAGACGCTATCGCTGGGGTGCTGAACTTTCAGCTCAAAGATAGCGCAGAGGGTGGATCGGTAAATATGCGCTGGGGAAAACATTATAAAGGGGATGGCGAAGCGTATAATATCGCAGCTAATATTGGCTTACCATTAACGGATAAAGGCTTTATTAACTTAAGTTATGAGTTTAGCGAGGCTAAACCCACCAGCCGTAGTGTGCAACGCGATAATGCACAAGAATTGATTGATAAGGGCAATACTGGTGTGGCTAACCCTGCACAGATTTGGGGCTCGCAAGAAATTAATGAAGACCATAAACTATTTGTAAATACGGGTTTTACATTAAATGAGGCAGTTGAACTGTATGTCTTTGGTAATTATGCCGAGCGTCAAGCAGAAAACGGCTTCTTTTTCCGCAGCCCAGGCTGTGATGCAGATGGTGTTACTGATACTAATAATGCTAATGATCTTAGCTGTTCTCCCAGAACTGGCGTTTACGTTAACGGCGACCGCTTAGCTACTTTGCCAGCAATTGATGGCTTTAGCTTTAAAGATCGCTTCCCCAACGGCTTTACCCCACAATTTGGTGGTGATCTTGAAGATTACAGTGTTGCTGGCGGCGTTCGTGGCGATGTAGTGGATGATTGGCATTATGATATAAGTGGCTCTTACGGCAGAAACAGCATTGATTTTTCTCTTAAAGACAGCATTAATCCGCAGTTAGTAACCTTGGGCAATAACATTCCAACAGAATATGAATTAGGCTCCCATATACAAACAGAATATATTTACAATCTGGATTTGTCTAAACCTGTTGATTTAGATTTTTTTGCTTCACCGTTGTATGTCAGCTTTGGCGCTGAATATCGCCTTGAGCAATTTGAAATTGTCGCTGGTGAAAGAAACTCATGGTATGTCGATGAGCGAGCTGAGTATGGCGATAACGGAGACAAAACGCTGTTAGAATTGGGCTACGGTGCAGGAGCTAACGGCTTTGTAGGTTTTCACCCTGATACCGCAGGGACTAATTCCAGAAATAGCTGGGCTGGCTATCTTGAACTAGAAACAGATGTCATTGAAGATGTGTTGCTGAACACGGCTGTACGTTACGAAAATTATGATGACTTTTCAGAAACCGTGAATGGCAAGGTTGCATTACTCTGGCAAGCAAGCGATCCACTTGCTTTGCGTGCCTCATTTAATACCGGTTTTAGAGTGCCTACCGTAGGGCAAGCCTCACTGCGTAGTATTACTACAGAATTTAGCGGTGGCGAGCTAAGAGACAGCTTGATTGCTCCAGTGGATGACCCGATTTCTATAGCCAATGGTGCTAAGGCGCTCAAAGCAGAACAATCAATTAATTTTAGTGTCGGTATGGTTGCCAATCTGGGTGATATTGATATTACCGTGGATTACTTCCATATTAAAATTGAAGACCGTCTTGCCCTTACCCCGGTACAGAATATAACAGACAATCCTAATTTCAGTTCAGTACGCTATTTTGCCAATGCCTTTGATACCACCACCCAAGGTGTCGATATTGTTGCAAGCTATCCCTTGCAATGGATTGGCGGCGATACGCTGTTTAGTGCTATTGGTAATTGGACTGACACAGAAGTTGACAAATACGATGCAGATATTATCACTAACGTGCGCATAAACCAACTTGAAAGAGGCTTACCAGAGTTTCGATTCTCACTGGAAGGAAAGCATAGTCAAGGGCCTTGGCAGTTTTTGCTCAGAGGGCGTTTTTATGATGGTTTTTATGAGGCACATACCGATTCAGCCAGCACTATTATTAATGCCGACCCTCGCTGGCTAATGGATACAGAACTGTCTTACAATGTACAAAAAGCAAGTTTTGGCGAACAAAAGTTGACTCTTGCAATAGGTGCTAGAAACGTGTTTGATCAATATCCCAGCAAAAACCCGCATTCTGGAAACACTGGAGCAAAATATCCAGAAAGCTCGCCTTACGGCTTTAATGGTGGGTTCTATTACACTAGCATCAATTATGCTTTCTAGCATTAGGTAGCGACCTTTGCTAAACAGCTTTGTTTAGCAAAGGCTTTATCTGCTAGATGAGCCGTTGTTTATCTTAAATAAAACACTTTTCAAGGACTAAGGACTCAGAAGTAGGGTGCGTTCCACGCACCAGAACTACTACGGATCTGGTGCGTGGAACGCACCCTACGGCTTTGGTATGTGGACAGAGATTGTTCCAGACAATCTTACTGCATTTCCACCATCCCTGGCGGTCAAACGTAGCCCTTGATTTTAAAAGCCCTCCCTTGCTGGGGGGGTAGGGGAGGGTAAATAAACTACTCTTTTATCTTGGGTCTTTTTTGAAATAAGAAAAATTAATTTGTTGGGGTTTTATATTTCCTCGTTGCCGTCATTTGGTACGGGCTTGAGTATTTGTGGCTGGTTTTCTGCTAAGGGTGTAATAGATATTTCGCTGTTACTAATTTCTTGCTCTGTTTTATCGGTAAATTCGCTGGTTTGATAATCAATAGTTTGTTTTTTTCTGATCTATTATCTGTAGCTTCCCTATCCACTTCTGTAGATAGATAGCGTTTCAATTTCTTGTTTTATGGATTATCAGACGTTGATTGATTAGAGTCATTGGCTGGTGAATTTTTTGCAGTCTCGGTGCTAGCTAGTCCATCCTCCATTAGACGATTCATCATTCCCCATAAAGTGTTGTCCAGTTCTCGTTTGGGTAGATCAAGCGTGGTTTCATTTGATTTTCTGGTGACGGCAAGAGTGCTTGGTCTAAAATCACCTTGTATACCTATTAATACATCACCATCAAAAAATAAAGACAGTCTTTTTTGTTTTCTTTCTTCTCCACTAGGTTGTGTTGAATAAAGGTAATCCCAACGTTTTGGATGAAAAACATCAATTAATGTGGAAGATCCCATGATGTATAAAACCTGACGTTTTGTCATGTTGGGTCTTAGTTTATCTACCATCTCTTGGTTAATGATATTTCCTTGTTGAACGTTTATTGAATAAACACTAGGAATATTGTTTATGATAGTTGAGCACGAAGACAGTGTAATACTGGTGGCAAGTAGAAAAAGATAAATCGTATTTTGCATGATTTATTGGCTTGATGTGATTGAATAAATATAATACCATGCTCAACAAATAAATACACCAATCTAGCACTCATATTATCACCTTATGAGCTAACTAAAAATAGTGGCTTATCAATAACTAGCCCCCTATTTTTAGCAAACATGAGGCACTGATATATGGGGGGGGGAAATAGAATAAGTTTTAACTGTTAGATTGTATACGCACTTTATCTGAGGATTGGCTTTTGGAAAGTAAAGATTTACGAAATGTAGGGCTTAAGGTTACTTTGCCTCGTGTTAAAATTCTGGAAATTTTTGAAAACCAGACGGAACAGCGTCACCTTTCAGCGGAGAAAGTTTATAAAATCTTACTCAGTGAAGGTGAGGAAATTGGCCTTGCTACTGTTTATCGTGTTTTAACTCAGTTTGAAACGGCAGGTTTAGTCTCTCGACATCATTTTGATGGGGGAAATTCGGTTTTTGAGCTCAATAGAGGCTCTCACCATGACCATATTGTTTGCATGAAATGTGGCAAGGTGGATGAGTTTACCGATGCTATTATTGAAGATCGACAAAATAATATTGCTGAAAAATTAGGCTATCAATTAACAGATCATAGTTTGTATCTTTATGGTATTTGCTCCCATTGTAAATAATCTCACTATAACTTCTTAATGTTTAAACCCTTAATTCTATCTATTGGTATGCGCTATACGCGGGCCAAAAGACGCACTCAATTTATTTCTTTTATTACCTTAACTTCAATTTTAGGCATTGCTTTAGGTGTAACAGCTTTGATAGCCGTTTTATCAGTGATGAATGGGTTTGAAGCTGAATTACGGGAGCGTATTTTAGGAATGACTTCTCATACCACTATAACAGGAAGAAATGAAACTTTAGTGCAATGGCAACAATTAGAAAAACAAATCATTAATCGCCCGCATGTAGAAGGTTCTGCACCATTTATTAGTGGACAGGTGATGATTAATGCGGATAGAAAAGTAAGTGGAATTGCATTAAGAGGTGTTTTTCCTGAGCATGAGCCTAAAGTTTCAGAAGTCGCTAATAAAATGATGATTGGGCAATTGTCTGATTTATCTCAAGGTGATTTTGGTATTATTTTGGGTCAGGAATTAGCCAATTTTTTAGCTGTTATTAAAGGCGATAAAGTGACTATTATCAGTCCGCAGGTTAATTCAACGCCAGCAGGGATTTTACCTCGGCTTAAACGCTTTACAGTGATAGGTACATTTCAAGTGGGAATGTATGAATATGACAGGAATATGGCGATTATTCATATTAAAGATGCGGCTAAATTATTTCGTTTAGGTGATTCTGTCAGTGGTTTAAGACTCAAATTAGATGATTTGTTTAATGCGCCAAAAATATCTCAATCGTTAGCAACGGAGTTAAATTATCAATACAGAGTAAGTGACTGGACAAAGGCGCACAGTAATTTTTTTAGAGCGATAAAAACAGAAAAAAGGGTGATGTTTATTATTTTATTACTGATTGTCGCCGTGGCTGCTTTTAATATTGTTTCTACTCTGGTTATGGTGGTGACTGATAAACGGGGGGATATTGCTATTTTAAAAACGCAAGGTTTCTCTAATCTTTCAGTAATGGGTGTTTTTATTGTTTTAGGCAGTATTATTGGTATTGTGGGAACTGCTTTAGGCGCCTTTGGGGGTGTGTTATTAGCGTTAAATATAGAAACTATTGTTCCGGCAATAGAGGGTTTTTTTGGCGTTCAATTTATGGCGGCTGATGTTTATTATATTAGCGATGTACCTTCAAAATTAGTCTGGGGCGATGTCTATTATATTGCTGGGAGTGCTTTTTTCTTGTCTTTATTGGCGACATTATATCCTGCCTGGCAAGCATCAAGAATTAATCCAGCAGAGGTGTTGCGCTATGAGTGATGCCATTATTTTGCAATGTCAGCAATTAACAAAACATTTTCAACAAGGTGATTTGGATGTTGAGGTGTTAAAGGGTGTAGACCTGTCTGTTACTGCGGGTGAGCGTGTGGCTATTATGGGCGCGTCTGGCTCTGGTAAAAGCACTCTGCTCCATTTATTAGGTGGTTTAGAAAAACCAACACAAGGAAAAGTGATTTTGGATGGTGAAAATATTAATGAAATAAGTACATCTAGGCTCAGTCGATTAAGAAATCAATCTTTAGGGTTTATCTATCAATTCCATCATTTACTGGGTGAGTTTAGTATTTTAGAAAATGTTGCTATGGCTGTACTAATAGGGGGTGCATCAGTAAAAGTTGCAACAGAAGAAGCGTCTAAATTACTGGATAGGGTCGGTTTAGGGCATAGACTTCAACACAAGCCTGGAGAATTATCGGGCGGTGAAAGACAGCGTGCAGCCGTGGCTAGGGCATTGATTAATCGACCCAAGTGTATTTTGGCAGATGAGCCAACAGGTAATTTGGACAGTAAAACAGCAGAACAGATTTACCAGTTGATGCTGGAGTTAAACCAAGAGCTAGGCGTTAGTTTTTTAGTCGTGACCCATGACCAATCTCTTGCGCATAGAATGGATAGGGTTTTACAGATGGAAGATGGGATGATTGTCACTGACGATTAGATTTTTGACCCAGACCCTATTTTTTTAGGGGGTAGAGCAACTAAACCTAGTTATTTGTTGAATAGGGTATAAGAGCCGCTTCACTCCCTCCGTCATCCCCGCATGTTCTAAGCAGGAATCCAAGTGTTTAAAACCAGATTCCCGATAATAGACTTCGGGAATAACAGAGGTTCCAATTACTTTAGTCCTGAGTCCTGAGTCTTTAGTCTTGAGTCTTTTAGCTACCTGTTTCTCATACTCCATTGTTTGCTTATATGATATTTCCAATATAAACGAATGCCAAAATAACCTATCAGCGAAGAAATAATTCCCAGTACCAGACAGCCAAATAGAAACGGGCCGCCTATTCCGCTCAGGCTGGATAAAATACTTTCCAGATTAAACTCAAAGTCATTACCAGGTGCATCATTACCTAATAACAATAAACCAATATAATAAGCAAAATAAAACATCGGTGGCATCGTCAGTGGATTGGTTACCCAGACTAAGGCAACAGAAATAGGTAGGTTTGCTCTAAAATAAAAGGCCATTACCGCTGCAATAGCCATCTGACCCAGTGTAGGTATCCATGCTACAAACAACCCTACAGCAAATGCCAGTGATACAGAACGACGACTTAAATGCCATAAATTAGGTTCATGCAAACGATCACCCAAAAATTGAAGACCTTTTTGTTGTTTTAGTTTTTGGGAGTCGGGCATGTATTTTTTAAATAACTTTTTGGGCATAAAAATTGTTTTATGGTTGATTAAAGTGCAATGCTGAGTTTATCAGGTTTATATTAATCTATCTGGGAATATGGATGGTATAAACTTTCTTTAGTTTTCATTTATTCGGTTGCACTATTTATAGCAGTGATTTTTTTAAAGAGCAGATAAATCTGGAGATTCAATTGAAAACACACTTTGGAACTGAAGGTGGAGCGTTGAAAGTAGCACCGACTCAACATAGACCTAAATGTTTTTTTTAGCACTGTCATTTCTAGCAGGCATTGTTGTTGTTCAGCAATTTTCTGAATTACCTGCTCCAATCTGGTTATTCTGTCTTTTTGTATTGGCTTCCGCTTGGGCATATTTTCGTCATTGGCGACTGATGTTTTTTACTATTGGCTTGCTATGGGCTATTTGTTTTGCCAGTGTACGAATGCAAGACAAATTAGTAGAACAATTTGAAGGTCAGTATATTCAGCTTGAAGGTAAGGTGATAGGTTTACCAAGCTATGATGAACGCCGTGTTCGGTTTGATTTTGTGGTGATGAAAGCTGCAATCAAAAACAAAAATATAGATCTCAACAAAATCAGGCTTAGCTGGTATTTCCCCAAAGAAAAAATCAAATCAGGTCAACATTGGCAATTTACTGTTAAGTTGAAAAAACCACATGGAAGAGTTAATCCTGGTGGTTTTAATTACGAGCGGTGGTTGTTTATGCAAAATATTGGGGCAACGGGTTATGTGCGTGCAAATCCACTTCCTAGGCTTATTTTTACCCCTCCAGTGGTTCAAAATATTGATAGTATTCGGCAATTTATTTCAGACAAACTTGATCATTTGCTGGGCGACCTCAAAAATAAAGGGTTAATCAAGGCTTTGACGATTGGGGATAAGCAGGGACTGAGTAAGCTGCAATGGCAAATTTTTAGAGATACAGGCACAGTTCATTTATTAGCGATTTCAGGGTTACACATAGGACTGGTTTCGGCTTTTGCTTATTTTCTATTATTAAGAATTAATAGCATTTTAGCGATTCGATCGCCCCAGCAAATTGCCGCACTTTTTGCTATTGCTCTGGCAATTTTTTATGCAGCTTTAGCGGGTTTTTCATTACCTACACAACGTGCCTTGGTAATGCTAAGCATTGCCTTTGCGGCCATTATTTGGCAGCGTAACATAAGCACAATACATATCTTATCTATGGCTTTGTTGGCAGTGCTGTTTTTTGACCCACCAGCCGTGTTATCAGCGGGTTTTTGGCTTTCATTTCTGGCAGTTGCATTGATTGTTTTTTGTCTGGCTGGACGTTTGCTTAAATCTGGGTATTGGAATGCCACAATTAAAGTGCATTGTATTACCGCGATGGGCTTATCTCCATTATTAGTATTTTATTTTCAACAGATTTCAATTATTTCGCCATTGGCAAATTTTTTATCGGTGCCTGTTATTAGTCTGCTTGTCGTTCCTTTATGTCTGTTGGGCGTGGTATTGATTTTTGTATCGCCTCTGTTTTCTATACCCGTTTTTAATTGTGCAGATCTGATATTGCAGGGTTTAAATTGGTTTTTGTCAGAAATGGCATTACTTCCATTTGCTACTGTGACACTGGCAGCACCTCCCGTTTATGTCATTGGTTTAGCGGTATTTGGTGTTTTTTTGTTATTCTCACCTAAAGGCATTCCTGCACGTTGGCTAGCTTTTCTTTTTATTTTGCCGCTCATTTTTCAGTCTGTAGAAAAACCTGAGACGGGTGAAGTAGAGATAAGTCTTCTGGATGTTGGGCAAGGTTTATCTGCGGTTGTACAAACAAAAAACCGATTATTGCTGTTTGATACAGGCGCTAAGTTTTCTGAGCAATACGATATGGGAGATGCTGTGGTTGTTCCTTTTCTAAAACATAAAGCACTTAAAACAATAGACATGCTTATTATTAGTCATGGAGATAATGATCATATTGGGGGTATGCACTCTATCCTCAAGTATGCAAAAGTAAATAAGCTGCTAACCAGTGTGTCTGAGCAATTAGTACCCGATGCACAATCATGTTATGCAGGGCAATCTTGGCTATGGGATCAGGTTTTATTTGAGATTTTATCACCACCATTAAACAAAAAACTAATAAGTAAGAATAATAATTCTTGTGTGCTTAAAATCAGTGCTGGGGAAAATAGTTTATTACTCACTGGAGATATAGAAGAAAATGCAGAAAAATGGCTAATAAAACATGCTGCTGCTCAGTTAAGTAGTGATGTTTTAGTGGCACCTCACCACGGTAGTAAAACATCATCTTCGTTGGATTTTTTGCAGCATATTCAAGCAAAGTTTGTGTTGATTCCAGCGGGTTATAGAAATCGGTTTTTATTTCCACATCGACAAGTATTAGAACGCTATAAAAAGATGAATGCAGTGGTGTTTAACACCGCTAATGACGGTGCTTTAATAGTAGAGTTAAATCCTAATAAAATAGCGGTTGAATCAATAAGGTCAAAACAAAGAAAATATTGGAATCATTAAGAGACTTCAGCATAAAAAATTCTATCGTTTCTCTCTCGTCCGGAGTTATGCTGAGATCTCATTAAATTAATTGTACCAAGGTGTTTAGTAAAGTCGTTTTTTAGATAGCGGTAATAACCTAGTTCTTTACTTAGAAATTAAATAGTACTAGAATAGTCCCCAATATAAATGGGAAAGCAATGCTAAAACTGAGCAAATTAACAGATTATGCCACGGTCATCTTGAGCTACATGGCAAAAGACCATCTAAAAATGCATGCCGCATTAGAAATAGCACAAGCGACTGGTGTTACTCAACCAACAGTGAGTAAAATTCTTAAAATATTGCTTAAGGCTAATGTATTAACTTCTGTTCGTGGTGCAAAAGGTGGCTATCTATTAGCTAGAGCACCTGAAAATATAACGGTTGCAACCGTTATAGCTGCACTAGAAGGGCCGATTGCTTTAACTGAATGTAGCGTGTCCCATAAGAACTGTGAGCAGGTTGCAGACTGCCGTGTTCAGGGCAATTGGGGCATAATTAATCAGAAAATATTAGCCTTGTTAGATGCAGTAACTTTAGCGGATATGATTTTGCCAATAAAACCAATAAACGAAATTAGAATCCCCACAAATAACTTATTTAGATAGAGTATTTTATGTCATCAAGTACAAAAGAAATTGAAAACCTGATTAATCAGGATTATAAACAAGGTTTTGTAACTGAGTTAGAAGTGGAAACTTTTCCTCCAGGATTGGATGAAGAGGTCATCGCTAAACTTTCAAAGATTAAAAACGAACCTAGTTTTATGTTGGAATATCGGCTCAAGGCTTTTCGACATTGGCAAACAATGAAAGAACCAGATTGGGCGCAGTTGAATATTGAAGCCATTGACTATCAATCCATTAGTTATTATTCAGCACCTAAAAAGAAAGGAGATGGCCCACAAAGTCTGGATGAAGTAGATCCTGAATTATTAGAGACTTATAAAAAGCTAGGAATACCATTAGATGAACAGGAGCGTTTAGCGGGCGTTGCAGTAGATGCGGTGTTTGATAGTGTGTCTGTTGCTACGACTTTTAAAGGCAAGCTGAAGGATGCGGGGGTGATTTTTTGCCCTATTTCAGAGGCTTTACAAGAGTATCCTGAGTTAGTGAAAAAATATTTAGGTACGGTTGTGACTGAAACAGATAATTTTTTTGCGTCGTTAAATGCCGCTGTTTTTACCGATGGTTCTTTTGTTTATATTCCAAAAGGTGTACGTTGCCCTATGGAATTATCCACTTATTTTAGAATCAATGCAGCCAATACTGGGCAATTTGAACGCACATTGATTATTGCTGATGCTGGCAGTCATGTCAGTTACCTAGAAGGCTGTACTGCTCCGATGCGTGATGAAAACCAATTACATGCTGCGGTGGTGGAGCTGGTTATTATGGATGATGCAGAAATAAAATATTCAACGGTACAAAACTGGTATCCAGGTGATGAAAATGGCGTTGGTGGTATTTATAATTTTGTGACTAAACGTGCAGAATGCCGTGGGCATAATGCCAAAGTTTCCTGGACTCAAGTTGAAACAGGTTCTGCTATTACTTGGAAATATCCCAGTTGTGTTTTATTAGGTGATAATTCTACTGGGGAGTTTTATTCAGTGGCATTGACTAATAATTATCAGCAGGCAGATACTGGCACCAAAATGATACATATTGGTAAAAATACCAGCAGTACCATTATTTCTAAAGGTATCTCTGCGGGTAAAGCACAAAATACTTATCGCGGTCTGGTTAAAGTCGGTAAAGGGGCTGAAAATGCACGTAATTTTACCCAATGTGATTCCCTATTAGTTGGCGATAAATGTGGCGCCCATACTTTTCCGTATATAGAAGTCAAACAGCCTTCTGCACAAGTAGAACATGAAGCGACGACCTCTAAGATTAGCGAAGACCAGTTGTTTTTTTGTCAACAACGGGGGCTTTCGGCAGAAGATGCGGTGTCCATGATTGTGAATGGCTTTTGTAAAGAAGTATTTAAGGAATTACCGATGGAATTTGCGGTGGAAGCGCAAGCCTTATTAGGGATTAGTTTAGAAGGCTCAGTAGGCTAATTTAATGTAGCTTGGATAAACGCCAGTGTTATCTGGTAACAAGCAAAAAAAAAGAATTGATAAAACAGGAAATACAATGCTCAACATAGAAAACCTTCACGTTAATGTCGCTGATAAAGCTATTTTAAAAGGTGTTAATTTACAAATAAAGCCAGGTGAGGTACATGCCATTATGGGGCCTAATGGTGCTGGTAAAAGCACTCTTTCCCATATACTTTCTGGCAAAGCAGGTTATACCGTGACCCAAGGCAAAGTGACTTACGCGGGAAAAGATTTATTGGCTATGGAGCCAGAATTAAGAGCGCGGGAAGGTATGTTTCTAGCCTTTCAATATCCAGTAGAAATCCCTGGTGTCAGCAATATTTATTTAATGAAAGCGGCTTTAAATGCCAATAGAAAACATCAGGGTTTGGATGAAGTTGATGCGATGGATTTTTTAACACTGGTTAAGGATAAAATAAAATTACTGCAAATGGATGAAAAATTTCTTTATCGAGCCGTTAATGAAGGTTTTTCAGGAGGCGAAAAGAAGCGCAATGAAATTCTTCAGGCAGCGATACTAGAGCCTAAATTATGCGTATTAGATGAAACCGACTCAGGTTTAGATATTGATGCCTTAAAAATTGTATCTAAAGCTATTAACTCCTTACGCACAGAGCAGCGTTCTTTTTTAATGATTACCCATTATCAGCGGATGCTGGATTATGTTAAACCTGATTTTGTACATGTCTTAGCTGATGGTCGAATTGTTAAATCAGGTGGCCCAGAGTTAGCTTTAGAACTGGAAGAAAAAGGCTATCAGTGGGTTGAAGGAGAGGCAGCATAATGAGCGGCTTACAAAATTATAAGGTCGATTACCAGCAAATACTGCCTGATCTCCCAGGGCAGTCTTTAGCTTGGTTACAGCAGATAAGAAGCGATGCTTTTAGCGCATTTTCGGATACAGGTTTTCCTTCATTAAGAGAAGAAGAGTGGCGATATACCAATATTTCAGCTATAGAAAAAAAGTTATTTTCGCCCTCGACAAATGTTGGCTCAAATGAAATAGATCAAGCATGGCTAGATGATTTTTGCTTAAAAGATGCTTACACTTTAGTGATTATCAATGGTCGTTTTTCAAAAGCACATTCTTCATTAAAAGGTCTGCCAGAAACAGTTACCATTTTAAGTATGGGCGATGCTTTACAGCAGAAACCAGAATTAGTTGAAAAATACTTGAGCAAAGCAGTAGCGAATGAAGAGCATAGTTTTGTCGCCTTTAATTCAGCATGGTTTAGCGATGGATTATTTGTACATCTGCCTGCACAGCAAGTGTTGGATAAACCTGTTCAGCTTATTCATCTAGTGACAAAGGCTGATTGTCTGGCAGTGAGTAGAAACATACTCATTGTTGAAGACAGGGCACAGGCAGAGGTGATTGAAACTTTTGTAGGTGATAGCAATGCTTATTTAACGGCTTCTGTTACCGAAATATTTGTAGAAAACAATGCCGATTTAACACTGTATAAAATGCAAAATGAAGGTGATAAGGCTTATCATTTTGGCGGTACTTATGTGAAACAAGCAAAGCACAGTCGCTTTAAACATCATAATTTTGCCTTCGGTAGTTTATTAGCCAGAAATGATGTACATACTGATTTAGATGTGGCTTCTGAATGCAATTTGAATGGATTGTATATTGGCGTAAAACGTCAGCATATCGACAATCATACCCGTATCAAGCATATACAACCACACGCCATTAGTAAGGAAATGTATAAAGGTATTTTAAATCAGCGTGCCAAGGGTGTTTTTCAAGGGCTGGTTTTTGTTGCTGAAAACGCACAAAAAACGGATTCTGCGATGAATAATCGTAATCTATTGTTATCCAATGATGCCGAGGCGGATGCCAAGCCTCAGTTAGAGATTTATGCAGATGACGTAAAATGTGCGCATGGTGTAACGGTTGGACAATTGGATGAAAAATCAATTTTTTATTTAAAGTCACGGGCTATAGATGAAGAAACCGCTCGAAATATGCTGACCTTTGCTTTTGCTAATGAAATGGTGGGTAAAGTGGATAATAAAGAATTACATACGATGCTGCTTGCACAATTATTACAACGATTTTCACAAAAGTCTGTGGATGAGAAATGGTTGTAGATAATTTTAATATTACAAATATATCAACGATTTTAATACTGATTTTTGCAGTTGAAATAAAGTAAATTTATTACCCGAACGCAAAGTAGTTTTTTCTGCATAGAGACCATTGTGAGGCTGGTGATAAACTTTAAGGCAGGCATGGTATAAGAATTAGAAGTCTCAATACATTAGCAAATCATTAAAGAAACAAGACAATACAAAATGACAACATTTCCCATAGAAAAAATCAGAGAAGATTTTCCTATATTAAAAGAAAAAATCGGTAACAAACCCTTGGTTTATTTGGACAATGCAGCGACATGCCAGAAACCACAGGCAGTGATTGACAGTATTTCTCACTTGTATATGTATGAATATGCCAATGTGCATAGAGGGGTGCATACTTTAAGTGTGAGAGCGACAGACCGATATGAAGGAGCCAGAGAAAAAGTTAAAAACTTTATTAATGCAGCCAGTACCAAGGAAATTATTTTTGTAAAAGGTACCACAGAGGCGATTAACTTAATTGCCCAGAGCTTTGGTAAAGCTAATATTAAAGCAGGGGATGAGATTTTAATTACCGCTATGGAACATCATTCTAATATCGTGCCTTGGCAAATACTCTGTAAAGAAACTGGCGCTGTATTAAAAGTGGCACCGATTAATTTACAAGGTGAATTGATTTTTGCAGAATTTGAACGCCTAATCAGTGATAAAACCAAACTGGTTTCAGTAGTCCACATGTCCAATGCTTTAGGCACGATTAATCCTGTTAAAGCGATTATAGCCGCCGCCAAAACCAAAAATATTGCTGTTTTATTGGATGGTGCGCAAGCTATTCCACATATACCAGTGGATGTGCAAGCACTGGATTGTGATTTTTATGCATTTTCTGGTCATAAACTTTATGCACCATCTGGTATTGGTGTGTTATATGGCAAGCAGGCCTTATTAGAAGCCATGCCCCCGTACCAGAGCGGTGGCGATATGATTCGTAAAGTGACCTTTGAACACACTGAATACAATGGCTTGCCTTATAAATTTGAAGCAGGTACACCCAGTATTGCGGATGTAGTGGGTCTAGGTGCGGCGATTGATTATTTGAGCGCTATTGGGATGGATAATATTGCCGCTTATGAGGCAGAGTTACTAGACTATGCCACAGAAAAAGCCAAGGCAATTGCAACTTTAAGAATAATAGGCGAAGCCAAAGACAAAGGTGCTATTTTATCGTTTGTACTCGATAAAGTGCATCCTCACGATATTGGCACCATGCTGGATAGCTTAGGTATTGCAGTCAGAGCAGGGCATCATTGTGCAATGCCGGTGATGGATTTTTTCGCAGTCCCTGCCACAGCAAGAGCCTCTTTTGCTATCTATAATAGCAAGCAAGAAATTGATGTTTTAATGAATGGCATAGAGCAACTGATTGAGGTGTTTGGCTAATGTTTGATGATTTACGGGATCTTTATCAGGAAGTGATATTTGACCATAATAGAAATCCACGCAACTTTAGAGTAATGGAAAATCCAGATAGAGAAGTCGAAGGGTTTAACCCTTTATGTGGAGATCGCTTAACTTTGTTTTTAAAGATTCAAAATAATGCAATTAGTGATGCCAGTTTTCAAGGTTCAGGTTGTGCTATTTCTACTGCATCAGTTTCATTGATGACTGAAATTGTTAAAGGAAAGACAAAAA
Source organism: Methylococcales symbiont of Iophon sp. n. MRB-2018 (assembly GCA_003666325.1). Classification (GTDB taxonomy): domain Bacteria; phylum Pseudomonadota; class Gammaproteobacteria; order Methylococcales; family Methylomonadaceae; genus QPIN01. Next base: position 18,254 of record QPIL01000110.1, on the reverse strand, counting down.
ATGAAGCCGAAGAATTATTTCAACAATTTCATGCGATGACCACGGGTAAAGATGATCAAATTGACTTGAAAGCCATTGGGAAATTAGCTGTTTTGGCAGGTGTCAGAGAATATCCTGCCCGAGTAAAATGCGCAACTTTAGCCTGGCATACTTTAGATGCGGCTTTAAAGAACAAAGAAAAATCCATTTCTACAGAATAATTGGTTTTAATGTACCAGGGAAAATTAGCGATACTTTATCAGCAACAAGATGGCTTGGATAAAGCCGTTTCCCTAGCTAAAAATCTGGATGTTCCGTTATATCAAGAGTTAAGCCAGATCACTTCTGAGATGTATTTTCTAACATGGCGAGAGGGGTGTTTAAAACTACTGGATAGAGAACTGCTAAAAAAAGGAGGCTTATCAGTAGATATAGAGCCACGCTATGGTGAACAACATTCTTGGCCAGCACCAAAAAAAGGGGCTTTAGCACAAGCTATAGGGCGAAAAACAAAAACTATTGTTGATGCCACCACAGGCTGGGGGCAGGATAGTCTGCATATTTTTCGGATGGGTTATTCACTGCGCTGTATTGAACGCTCGCCCATTATGTATGAATTATTGAAAGATGGTTTCAAGCGTTTATCTAACAAAAAATGGGTGTCGCAGTTATCGCTTAATCCCCCCGAATTGTTTTTTGCCAATGCCAGTGATGTATTAGCTACGTTAGATGATAAACCAGAATGTATTTACATCGACCCCATGTTTCCCGCAAAAAGAAAAAAGTCAGCACTGGCTAAAAAGTCGATGACAGTCTTGCGTGATCTATTAGGTGACGATGAAGATAAGGAACAATTATTTGCTGCGGCAGCTAAAACAGCGACTAAAAAAGTTATTGTAAAATGTCCTGATTATGCAGAGCCGATAGTCGGTAAGCCTGATGAAAGTTTCAAAAGTAAATTACTTCGATACGATATATACCTAACATAAAAATATGACAGACTGGATAGATGTTTGTGCAGAAAATGCATTGAGTGATGGAGGGCATCTGATACTAGATGTTGATGGAACAGAGGTTGCCATTTTTAAAATAAAGGGTCAGTTTTATGCAATTGAAAATGTTTGCTCTCATGATGGAGCCGAGATTGCCAGTGGTTTACTTGAGGGAGATGAAATTATCTGTCCTCGACATGGTGCCCATTTTTGTCTAAAAACAGGCGAAGTAAAATGCCCACCCGCTTATGAAAATATTGATACTTTTCCGCTTCAAATAGAAAATGGGATTGTACAACTCAGAGATAATCGCTGGGATTAAAATAACAAAAAGGAATAACAAATGATGGATTTTGTAGTTTGGGATATAGACCCTTTATTTATTTCATTTGGCTTTCTTAAGATACGTTGGTACGGCTTGATGTTCGCATTGGCTTTTATATCCAGTTATCTCTTGATGAACTGGATGTATAAAAGAGAAGGCAAAAATAGCGAAGAGATTGATGATTTACTTTGGTATGTAGCCATCGGCACTATTATAGGCGCTCGATTGGGTCATTGTTTGTTTTACGAACCCGCCTATTACCTAAGTAATCCGTTAAAAATACTGGCTTTCTGGGAAGGCGGTTTGGCTAGTCATGGCGGTATTTTGGGTATTGTATTTGCTTTGTATTTTTATCAAAGACGTGTTTCACAATCTTATGCTTGGTTTTTAGATAGAGTGGCAGTGGTCTGTGCTTTAGGCGGAACATTTATCCGTATTGGTAATTTTTTTAACTCAGAAATTGTGGGTAAGCCTACAACCGTCCCATGGGCTGTTATTTTCAAAAGAATAGATGGCTTGCCCCGGCACCCCGTTCAATTGTATGAATCCATATCCTATTTTTTTATCTTCATCCTATTGCTAATACTCTACATTACAGTAAAAGATAAAATAAGATCGGGTGTTATTTTTGCCACCTCTTTAGTCGCTGTGTTTAGCGCACGGTTCTTTCTTGAGTTTGTTAAAACCCAGCAATCTGGTTATAACCATGACTCCTGGATGTCAACAGGGCAATGGTTAAGCATTCCCTTTTTTCTTGCTGGATTGTGTTATATCTTGTTTTCCTTTCGTAGTAAGGCTGGATAATAGAAAATTCAAAAATAATAACACTATAAACAGATGGAGAATGAGGACAGGCTTGGAATAAAACACTAAATAAGGATGGTTTTGTTAGAAGTTTGTGTAGTAGAGAGTGGGGTTGTTTGGTTTAGTTATTTTTTGAATATGGTATAAGATGAAAAACCTCAAGAAAATTCACGTCTCCAATAGGCTGCTTTAATTTGCCATGACTGCTCAAAACTCAAACGCCAATAAACATAAAAATTATGAAATCCTTAATTTAATAGGCTATGGCTTAGCAAAATTTAACAAGGATTTTGTCAAAGAATTTGGTTTTAATAGCAAGACTGCATTTTATAATTTTTGTGTTACTAATAAAATTGCTAATACGGTTGGCACGGTTAAAAATCGCATGGATTTGTTTGATCCTTTTTTTTCAAATAATGGCAGACAGGGTTGGTGGCAAAAGGGGGATGCTTATATTCATAGAAAAATACTGATTGACAGTCTATTTGGTGCTGAAAATGTCGTTGAATATGCCGATATTGTTAAGCTGTATATGCAAGATTTTTTTAACATGCAAGATTTTTCTTATAAAGTAAAACCAATCGTAAAAACCAAGTTTAAAAAAATGCAAGAGACTGGTTTAGAAGCGGAGTTATTTTTCAAGCATAATTACAATTCTATAGATATTTTTAAGAATGGGTTGTTAGAAGATGCACGACTTTATGGTGATGGCTACGATTTTCAAATTACCAACAAACAACATTCTTATTTAACAGAAGTAAAAGGAATTAGAGAGAAAACTGGTAAATTTCGCCTTACTAAAAACGAATATCAAAAAGCCCAAGATCACCAAAGCGATTACATTATTGCCGTAGTGCTTAATCTAAATGCTATCCCTAAAATTTTAACTTTTTTCAATCCTGTTAATAGTTTGAGGTTTGAGAAAAGGTCGGTTTTTAGTAAAGAGGTTGAAGAATATCATTTAATGGATGCAGTGAAATAATCATGGATTTTATCTTGCATAATTCACTAAAAGGAACAACAAACTATCAGGAAATACATAATGGTATTTCTATAACTGGCATTTCTTATTCGGAGATTGATGGAAAAACAATCAACGAAATTGCGATTTATAGTAAATTAGCCAACGGTGGGACATGGGGTTTATCTGCTTTAACTTCAATATCTGGACTGGATTTTGAAGCCATGTCAGACGAACAAAAAAGACAATTGAACTTAATGCCAGCAATGCTTTACCATGGTGTTAATAATGAAGAATCAGTGCTAATGCGTATGAATTCAGTCCCAAGAAGTATCGCAGGCTCAATTGGTAATAATTTTAAACAACAAGTAGAAAAAAGAAATATTGCAACAGCACGAAAATACTTAAAAGGTTTACACAATGAAGATTGGGCTATAAAAGCAAATTTTTAACTGGCCCAGAATATAAAAAAATATGGAAAATATTATCTGGTGAATTAGACTAAATAAAAAATGCACGAATTTTTTTACAATCCTACTATGTTTTTTGCCTACAATAACGTCTTCAGTGCCTGACTATAGCCAAACTAACACACCATAAATAAACCACCCAACTTGTGCAGGATTTTTATTCATCTTTAAGGTGCAACGGAGGGAGCGTAGCAGGCTATTTGCTATAAAAGTAAGCTCAGTTTTAATAACTGAGCTGTTACAATAAACGCTTAATTTTTAAATTAAAGCCGAAGCTTTTGCTTGCTGGTTTTATCAGTCGCTTAATATTCATGCAAGAAATAAATCCAATAAAAAACAGCATTGTTGATCTCGGTAAACGAGGCATAGAGATTAAGGACTATCTCGATTATACGACTAAGAGTGAAAGGCTGGTCGAAGTATTAATGGAACTGGAAGCCCATGAGATATGGAGTAACCCTGCACATGCACAAGCATTAGGTAAAGAACGGAGATTGCTAGAAAGTATTGTCAATACGGTGAACGATTTGGAGCAGGGATTAGCTGATGCCGAAGAATTGTTAGCAGTGGCAGTTGAAGAAAATGACGAAGAAACCATTGAAACAGTGATTGAAGATCTACAATTGTTTGAGGATAAGGTTGTCGCATTAGAATTTAACCGCATGTTTTCGGGTGAAATGGATGCCAATAATGCCTTTTTGGATATTCAATCAGGCTCAGGTGGAACAGAAGCACAAGACTGGGCATTGATGATTGAGCGCATGTATTTACGTTGGGGTGAAGCTAAAGGTTTTAAGACAGAATTACTGGAAGAATCACGCGGCGAGGTGGCAGGCATTAAAAGTGCAACGATTAAGTTTGAAGGTGATTATGCTTTTGGCTGGTTGCGTACAGAAACTGGTGTTCATCGGCTGGTCAGAAAATCTCCATTTGATTCGGGTAGTAGGCGGCACACTTCATTTGCCTCGGTATTTGTTACCCCAGAGGTTGATGATGATATTGAGATAGCTATTAACCCTGCTGATTTAAGAGTCGATACCTACCGTGCCAGTGGTGCAGGAGGGCAACATGTTAATAAAACAGAGTCTGCAATCCGTATTACCCATAGACCCAGTGGTATTGTGGTGCAATGTCAAAATGATCGCTCCCAACATAAAAACAGAGATACAGCAATGAAGCAATTAAAAGCTAAATTGTATGAGCTAGAAATGTCGATACGGTCAGAATCTTTGCAAGCAGTAGAAGATAGCAAATCAGATATAGGCTGGGGTAGTCAAATTCGCTCCTATGTACTGGATCAATCAAGAATTAAAGATTTAAGAACGAATGTTGAAACAGGGGATACCCAAGCCGTATTAGATGGTGCTTTAGATCAGTTTATAGAAGCGAGTTTAAAGAGTGGTTTGTAAAAATAAGCCGATTGTAACTTGCCTCAACCCTATTTAATTCCAAAATTTAAGAAAAATAACAAGTATATAAAAAATGTCAGAAAATCAGCAAGAGCAACAAGAACAGATTCAACAACGGCGTACAAAATTAACCGTATTGCGTGAAAACGGCATCGCTTTTCCAACAGATTTTCGCCGTAATGTAGTCAGTGGAGAGCTATTAGCCGAATATTCTGATAAAAGCAAAGAAGAGCTAGAAGAGCAGCCCATACAGGTTAAAGTGGCTGGCAGAATCATGACCCGACGGATTATGGGAAAAGCCAGTTTTTGTCATATTCAAGATATGTCGGGAAAAATTCAACTCTATGTGACCAGAGATACATTGCCTGAAGGATTCTATAACGAACAATTCAAAAAATGGGATATTGGCGATATAGTCGGTGCTGAAGGGGTTTTATTTAAAACCAAGGTAGGCGAGTTAAGTATCAGGGTTGATGATATTCGTTTATTGACCAAAGCCTTACGTCCTTTGCCAGAAAAATTTCACGGCGTAGTGGATAAAGAAATCAAATACAGGCAGCGATATCTGGATCTGATTATGAATAACGATTCACGCAAGACTTTTTTAATACGCTCTCAAATTGTGGCTTATATCCGTCAGTTTTTTGCCCAGAGAGATTATTTGGAAGTTGAAACACCGATGATGCAAGCAATTCCAGGAGGAGCAACAGCTCGACCTTTTGAAACCCATCATAATGCTTTGGATATGGGTTTGTTTTTACGCATTGCACCTGAGTTATATTTAAAACGATTAGTGGTGGGTGGTTTTGAGCGGGTATTTGAAATCAACCGTAATTTCCGTAATGAGGGCTTATCAACGCAGCATAACCCTGAATTTACCATGCTGGAGTTTTATCAAGCCTATGCAGAATATGGTGATTTGATGGATTTAACAGAAGCTTTATTAAAAGGTTTAGCAGAAGATGTGGTTGGCAGTACCGTGGTGAAATATCAAGATGATGAATATGACTTCGGTAAAGCATTTGACAGAATGACCGTAGTTGAATCTATTTTGCATTTTAATCCAGATTTAACACTAGCGGATATTAATAATCGTACTACTGCTGTTAAAGTTGCAGAAAATCTAAAAATTCCTATTAAAGATGGCTATGGATTAGGCAAGGTGCAAATAGAAATATTTGAAAAAACAGTGGAACATCGTTTGCTGAATCCAACTTTTATTACTGCCTATCCTGTAGAAGTATCTCCATTGGCGCGTAGAAATGATGATGACCCAGATATTACTGATCGATTTGAATTTTTTGTCGGAGGGCGTGAAATTGCCAACGGTTTTACCGAGCTTAATGATGCAGAAGATCAAGCCCAACGCTTTCAGCAACAAGTAGAAGAAAAAGCAGAAGGTAATGATGAAGCCATGCATTTTGATGCCGATTATATTGTTGCCTTAGAACATGGTATGCCGCCAACAGCAGGAGAAGGGATTGGAATAGATCGTTTAGTGATGTTGTTTACAGATGCACCATCAATTAAAGATGTGTTGCTATTTCCCCAGATGAGGCCTAAAAGCTAAATAAAACCTGCACAGTGTAAGCGACTAATAGCATATTCATTTTTTGAACGTGGTATAAGATTTATCTGCAAATCACAACACTTTTAGAACTTTTGCAACAAAATAGAATGCTGATTTTGTTTATAAAGGCAGTTGCTATTATAGAACCTCCCCACCCAAACCTTCCCCAGCAAAGGAGGGCTTAAAAGTCCTCTGCGGAGGGATGCCTACAGGGAAGGCAGAGATTGTTCCAGACAATCTGACTGCATTTCCATCATCCTTGGTGGGCATAGGTAAGTAGTCAACCCTTAAAAACACAACAACCATCTGATTTATAACAATAAATTAAACAAAAACCATAGACAAAGCAAGCAGTATTTGGTAAAATAACGGCTATTTCTTAGTCGTTTTGCTGATAAAACATACTAACAAAATCAACCCAACCCCAACCCCAAACACAGAGCAACTAAACCTTTTCATTCAGAGTTATTTGTTGAATAGGGTATAAGATCCGCGTCACTCCCTAGTCTTTAGTCCTGAGTTCTTCGATTCTTTTCGTGGCATTTACTGTGGATTCCCGCGTTCGCGGGAATGACGATAGAGTACAAATAATGACGATATTGAGTTACAATATATGGCTTTTTTTAATCTAAGTGATGGCATTATGTCGGATATTAATAAAGTTGTGTTGGCCTATTCTGGCGGTTTAGATACTTCTGTTATTTTAAAGTGGTTGCAAGATGTTTATTCTTGTGAGGTGGTTACTTTTACCGCTGATATTGGTCAGGGAGAAGAGGTAGAGCCAGCTAGAGAAAAAGCGGAAGCAATAGGTATAAAAGAAATTTATATTGAAGACCTACGGGAAGAATTTGCTAAAGATTATGTTTTTCCCATGTTTCGCGCTAACACTATTTATGAGGGTGAATATTTGCTAGGTACATCTATAGCAAGACCCTTGATTGCTAAGCGATTGATAGAAATAGCCAATAAAACAGATGCACAAGCTATTGCTCATGGTGCTACTGGCAAAGGAAATGATCAAGTGCGGTTTGAATTGGGTGCTTATGCCTTACGTCCGGATATTCAAATTATTGCACCGTGGAGAGAATGGGATCTTAATTCACGTCAATCTTTACTGGCGTATGCGGAAAAACATGGTATTCCAGTTGAAATGAAGAAAGGGAAGGTATCACCTTATTCTATGGATGCCAATTTATTACATATTTCATACGAAGGTGGAATTTTGGAAGACCCTTGGGCTGAGCCTGAGGAGGATATGTGGCGCTGGAGTGTGTCAACTGAAAATGCACCTGAGCAACCAATATACATAGAGTTGAGCTATAAAAAAGGGGATGTTATCGCTATTGACGGTATCGCTCATAGTCCTGCTGAAGTGATGGAAAAATTAAATAAGATCGGTGGCAATAATGGCGTGGGACGGCTGGATATTGTTGAAAACCGTTATGTCGGTATGAAATCGAGAGGTTGTTACGAAACGCCAGCAGGTACTATTATGCTAAAAGCACATCGAGCTATTGAATCTTTAACCTTGGATAGAGAAGTCGCACATTTAAAAGATGAGCTGATGCCTCGTTATGCCTCGTTAATTTATAACGGTTACTGGTGGAGTCCAGAAAGAACACTTTTGCAAGGTATGATTGATGAGTCTCAATTGACTGTTAATGGCAAAGTAAAAATTAAACTCTACAAAGGTAACGTGACAGTGGTTGGAAGAGCGTCAGAAACTGATAGCTTATTTGATGAGAGTATTGCCACTTTTGAAGATGATGATGGTGCATATAATCAAAAAGATGCGGAAGGATTTATAAAGCTGAATGCTTTACGTTTGAAAATTGCAGCTAAGAATAAAAGGTTTTAACTGTAGTGTTAAGAAAATAAGTTGATAAAATCAAACAAATAATAAATTAGTCGCCCAGACTTTTCTTAAACTTGTATACTATTTCGACTTACTATAAAGAAATAATAATAATAATAATAATAATAATGAGTGTAATGTGCGTGATCTGAAATCAGGATTGGTTGATGTTGTGGCAAAACGCAATATTGTAGTTTGGCAGAATCTACCACAGCATCAAGCTCTGGTGAAAGCTAATAAGATCTTATTGTTAGTGCTATGTTCGCTGATGCTTGTTGTTTTGGTGTTGGGGTTTTTAATCTTGCCCAAAAATGATATGTTGGAAAACTATAAAGCAAGCCAAAACTCTAAGTCAGTTGTCTATACTATCAATAACCCTGTATTAACGAATGAGCTAAATCTTTTAAAGGGGCAGTTTGTTGGTTTGGTTAGTGGTTCGATTGAAAGTAAAATGAGAATTTTGGAAGAAAGCATTCAGATGGGGCATGTAAATACTTCGTTGGGTGCTATTCAAGATTTAAAGAATGATATAAAAGTATTGCAGTCTCATTTTCCTGCTTCTGTTCGCAGAGAAGGCAAAAAACAACTGAGTGACAGGGTTCTTAAAGAAGTTTCTCAGTTAAAAGATCTGATTTATCTTACTTTGACTTCATGTGGTTTAATTATTGCCGCAATAGGTGGGATATGGATTAAGAATAATTTTCGTTTGAGTCAGCAACTATCGAAAGTCAAGCTGGAGAAAAGAAGGAAATAATTGAGTATTTATTTTCCGAGCTTTAGATCATACCATATTCAACAAATAAATATACCAATCTAGCACCCATATTATCGCCTTATGAGCTAACTAAAAATATAGGGTTATCAATAAAGTAGCCCACTATTTTAGCAAACACATAAGGCACTAATATAGCACCCATATTAGTATATTTACTTATTGAATATAGTATTATTAAGTAATATTATTTGCTCAAGAATTTATAGACAGCAGCAATAGCCTCATCTTCAGACATATCTGCTTTTTTTACAGGGCCAACAGCCATAATTGCAGCTACAGCTTTAGGCATACCATTTTTGCCATTTTTGATGGTCGCTGAAAAAGTAGCCAAGTCTAATTCACCTGCTTTGATTAAGCTGGCTAATTGAGGGTTAGAGGCGATATCGTGACAAGCACCACAACCACGACCAAATGCACGGTCATATATCTTTTTACCTACTGCTAATTCGTCAGCCAAAGCTTGACCACTTAATGCGATTAAAGCAACGCCAGCGATTGCAGCTAATGATTTTTTCATTTTATTCTCTCATTTTGATTAAAAAATAACTGACCACATTGTTAAAAACAATAGTCAGCATAAGCAATTTATAAAGCCGTAGGATGATAGTCTATTTGGATCATAAATTCAATGCTTATTTAAAACAATAATTAGTAATACAGTCTTAATTGTCCTTGTTTTATATGAATATTAGCTGAATTAATTGCCCCGTTTTTGCCAACAATCATTGCAAGCAAAGCTATAAAATTCTTTGTTATATGGTATAAGACCAAAGTAATTGGAACCTCGTTACCACACGTCATTCCCTAAGTTTCTTATCGAGAATCTAGTTTTAAACACTTGGATTCCTGCTTAGAATATGCAGGAATGGCGTAGGGAGTGAAGTGGCTCTTATACCATGTTCAACAAATAAATACACCAATCTAGCACTCACAGATACAAAATTCAAAAAATAATAACACTATAAGAAGATAGATAATGGGGACAGGCTTGGGATGAAATACTAAATTATAATGGTTTTGTGAGAAGTTTGTGTAGATAGTGGAGTTGTTTGGTTTAGTTATTTTTTGAATAGGCTATTAAAGCGTTACCCGCTGAATTAAATTATTTAAGCGATATTGCCGAGGTCTCTTAATACTATTTTCAGCTTTATGGGTTTAAAGCACTTAAAAGTAATTTATTGCGTTATAATCCGTAATTAACTGATTTTCCTGCTTTAAAGGCAATCTGTTCATACCCATTCCTAATAGCTTTAGATGTTATTAAATCTATGCTCATAGTGCATTTTCAACCCTAAGTATTTATAAATTTATGTCTCAGGAATCTGATTCAACAATTGATTTTTCCCAAACACAAGATCCTTTTGCTCAGCGCGAGGCTGAGAAATATGTGCGTCCTATTCCTAGTCGTGAGCTTATTCTTCAATTAATAGAAGAGGTGGGTAAACCACTTAGGCGGCAACAAATAGCGCAACAATTTGCGTTGCAGACCGATGAAGACCTAGAGGCTTTACGCCGTCGCTTGAGAGCGATGGAAAGAGATGGTCAATTATTATTTAACCGTAGACAGAAGTATTGCTTGGTTAATAGCAAAGATTTAATTGCTGGTCGGGTATTGGGTCATGCCGATGGCTTTGGTTTTATTAAACCAGATGATGGTTCTACAGATCTGTTTTTATCGCCTAGGGAAATGAAATCGCTGATGCATAATGACAGGGCAGTTGTACGTATTGCAGGCCTTGATAGAAAAGGACGTAGAGAAGGTGCTTTGGTTGAAGTGTTGGAACGTAATACCCATCATGTAGTAGGTCGGTTGTTAAAGGAGCGGAATTTGTTTTTTGTGGTGCCTGACAATAAGAAGATTGCTCAGGATATACGCATTCCTAAAGAGGAAATAGGCAATGCCAAGAAGGGCCAGATTGTGGTTGCAGAAATTATTCAACATCCCAGTAACCATGGTCAGGCAATTGGTCGAATTAAAGAAGTGCTGGGTAAGCAGATGGAACCAGGTATGGAAATTGAAATTGCTATTCGATCACATGATTTGCCTTTTCAATGGCCAAAAGAGGTTTGCAGAGAGGTCAAGTCTTTAAGTAAAGATGTGGCAGAAAGTGCTAAAGAAAATCGAGTTGATATTAGGGATTTACCCTTAGTCACCATTGATGGTGAAGATGCCCGAGATTTTGATGATGCGGTTTATTGCAAAAAAATAGATGAGGGTTGGAAGTTATTAGTAGCGATTGCTGATGTATCTCATTATGTGCAGGTAAATACTGCATTAGATATAGAGGCGAAAAAGCGGAGTACTTCGGTTTATTTTCCTGAACAAGTCATTCCCATGTTGCCAGAAATACTATCGAACGGTTTGTGTTCATTAAACCCTAAAATGGATCGCTTATGTATGGTTTGTGAATTGTATATCGATCATGCTGGTAAAGTGTTTCGTTCGGGTTTTTTTACAGCAGTGATGTCTTCTCATGCACGAATGACTTACACTGATGTGAGCAAAATTTTAGTTGATGGAGATAAAACATTAAGTAAAAAATATTCGGCATTGCTTCCACATTTACAAGAGCTTTATAAGCTTTATAAGATGATGAGAGAGCAACGCGAAACCCGTGGAGCAATGGATTTTGATACTCAGGAAACCCAGATCATTTTTGGTGCAGATAGAAAAATAGAAAAAATTATACCTACGCAACGTAATGATGCACATAAACTCATCGAAGAGTTTATGATTATTGCCAATAATGCGGCGGCAAAATTTTTAATTAGAAAAAAAATGCCACATTTATTACGTGTACATGAAGGATCGAGTGCAGAGAAACTGGTAACGCTTAAAAGTTTTCTTAATGAATTAGGTCTGGTATTAGCTGGAGGTGACAAGCCTACACCTCTGGACTATATGCACTTACTGAGGTCAGTTGAGGGCAGGGCAGATGCACATTTAATCCAGACTGTACTGTTGCGTTCAATGTCGCAAGCTGTGTACAGCCCTGAGGAAAAAGGACATTTTGGCTTGGCATTGGATGCCTATGCACATTTTACTTCACCTATTAGACGTTATCCTGACCTGTTAGTCCATAGAGCTATTAAGCATTGCCTGGACAATAAAAATGCTGAATCTTTTATCTATGGTTTTCCTGATATGGTGAAGCTTGGGGAGCATTGTTCTGCTAATGAACGCAGAGCAGATGAAGCGACTCGGGATGTTGTGAGCTGGCTGAAATGCGAATATATGATGGATAAAATTGGTGAACAATTTAAAGGTATTATCACTGCTGTTACTGGTTTTGGGTTTTTTGTTGAATTAGAAGGTATTTATGCCGAAGGTCTGGTGCATATTTCTAATTTGCCACAGGATTACTTTCATTTTGATGCCAAAACACATCAGTTGATGGGAGAACGTACCCATATTCGCTATCGTTTAGGTGATAAAGTTAAAATTAAAGTAGCTAGAGTCGATTTAGATGAAAAGAAAATTGATTTTGATTTAATAGACACGGCGAAAAAAAGCCGTGCAAATAAGACGGTTATTAATAAAAAAACAGTGAAAAAAAAGCCATTAAAGTCGAAGAAAAAAGTTAATGGCAAAGCTTCATAATTATGAATAGCAGTAAGATATTTGGTATTCATGCGGTACAAGCGGCATTAGATTATTCTGCCGATAAAATTAATAAAGTCTGGGTTGATAGACAACGCAAAGATAAAAAACAAAGTGCGTTAATAAGCCAGTTACAGAAATTATCCATCAGTTATGAGCCATCTGATAGGAAACGATTGGATAAAATGACCGATGGTAAAAACCATCAAGGTATAGTCGCTGAAGTTGAGCTTCCTAGTGTGCATTCTGAAAATACGTTAAAGCATATTGTCACTACCATGACGGATGTGCCTTTTTTTTTGATTTTAGACCAGGTTCAAGATCCGCATAATCTAGGCGCTTGCTTACGTACCGCTGATGCTGCTGGGGTGCATGGCATTATTATCACTAAAGATAATTCATCGGGTATAACACCAACGGTCTGTAAAGTGGCTAGTGGTGCTGCTGAAACTGTGCCTGTTTATCAGGTAACTAATTTGACCAGAACATGTCGCTGGTTGAAGCAACAAAATATTTGGCTGATGGGGGCAACAGGTGATACAGAACAATCTGTTTTCTCAGCCGATTTGACTATCCCATTGGCCTTGATTATGGGTACAGAGGGGGCAGGAATGCGCCGACTAACAGAACAACAATGTGACTTTCTTATTAAAATTCCTATGGTAGGTCAGGTTGAAAGCCTTAATGTATCAGTTGCTGCTGGCATTATGATGTATGAGGTTTTTAAACAGAGAAGGTAGATTGTTTTAAGCTTTATCTGCTTTTTTAACACTCGCTTGAATTTGCATTATAAACCCACCATTTATGGGAGCGTGGGGGAAACGTAGCCCTCAAAAAATCAAGCTGGATGAGCCTTTGATTGGATAAGACAGTATCTGAGCCCCTGATTTTAGCTGGCTGACCCTTTGATACCATGTTCAAAAATAAAGTGATGCCGGTCGCTTTGATTTTTTGTAATCAATGTAATATATCAGAATCAGTCTCTATCAGGAGGCTACTTATTTTTTTGTCAATTTCAGACATAACGCTAGGAATTTTTTCTAGGCATTTTATCATCTCTAATAGCTCATTTTTATTAAGTTCGTTTCTAATATTACTTAATAAATTGCTGACTGCGTTCTTACATTCTGTTATTTGATTGAGTCCTTTATCCTCAGCATTGAATGCTGTAATAATATTTTCTAATAAAAATTGAGAATTTTTACATCTGCTTTCCAAGGCGTTCATCCTAATTTTCATTTTCTCTTCTTCTGGCAAGTGTTCCGTGTTCATTGTGCCCTTGTCAAACACATCTACTATTTGCTTATATTCCCCAGCAAATTTGTCTAATTTTTGCTTAATAATTGCTAACATCTCTTTATTATTCATTTTGTCTCCAATTCCTATCCACCAAAAAATCCAATAAAAGGCTGAGGTCTGTTAATACTATTTATAAAAAATAACCACATCAAATAGTATCAATCCTTATCTGTTTTAGATGCTTATAAAAAGCAAAGATGGCAATAAGTATCTCTAGTTTTTATCAGAACCTAAGACAAATAATACCATGTTCAACAAATAAATACACCAAAAAACTCCACTCTCTCACTGCACAAACTTCTAACAAAACCATATTCATTTAGTATTTCATTCCAAGCCTGTCCCCATTGTCAGTATTATTATAGTTTTATTATTTTTTAAATACAGTATAACTATCAACACTTTTTAATGCAGTTATACTCGTAAATCAAAGGGGGCAGAATTACTTGATTTTTTCATCGGCAATAAAGATGATTTGTTTATTGTTACCCCTTTGGATAATATGATGGATTAGTCTTTGATAATTAGCCTTGGTTGTCTTGGCATCGTTGCTTGGGTTTTTGGTATTAAGACGATATGGATGAATTGCAGGAGCAGTTGAATCGCAGTAAAAAAATACATCCTTGTATTTTGTTTTTAACTTATTATTCTGACTCGCAGGTATTTCTATGCAGTGCTGAATTAAGCGGGCACATTTTTGTATAACCAGAGGCTAGTAAAATGATGCCAACTATGAGTAATATGACACTTGCTGTAAACAGAGAAATAAAGAAAAGAACTGAGCCTGCAATTAGACGCATTTTCTTTTCTTTTTCGCCGACATTAACTTCAAGTTTAACTAAACGTTTATAATCAAAATCCATTTATAACCCCCTTTTGTTATTATTATGCTGTCCAAAATGGACATTGCTTGAATTACCAAATATACACAGCTTGTAAAAATGTGCAAGTAATAAAATGAATAAACAAATTTCAATAATAGATTCTTTAAATGATGCACAGCGTTTAGCCGTATCTGCACCTAACCAGGCGATGTTAATCCTAGCTGGTGCTGGCAGTGGTAAGACCCGTGTTTTAGTGCATAGAATTGCTTGGCAAGTAGAAGTAGAAGGACTTTCTATCCATAATATTTTGGCAGTGACGTTTACCAATAAAGCGGCTAAAGAAATGCGTGGACGAGTGGAGGATTTATTGCAAATTTCTGCACATGCTATGTGGATTGGGACATTTCACGGTTTAGCGCATCGTTTATTAAGGCGTCATTCAAAACAGGCAAAATTAGCGGATACTTTTCAAGTCATGGATTCTGCTGATCAGTTAAGAGTGATCAAGCGTTTACTCAAAGGCTTAAATATAGATGATAGTAAATGGCCACCTAAACAGGTCATGTGGTTTATTAATGGGCAAAAGGATGAGGGCATTCGAGCAAGATATATGCTGGAGACTGGTGATATTTATCAAGATACTATGCTGATGTTATATAAGGCTTACGAAGAATTTTGTGATCGTTCCGGACTGGTCGATTTTGCTGAGTTATTATTGAGAGCGCATGAGCTATTGCGAGACAATGAAGATGTTTTACAGTTTTATCAAGATAGATTTAAGCAAGTTCATGTGGATGAGTTTCAAGATACTAATACTATTCAGTATGCTTGGTTACGGTTATTAACAGAGGGTAAAAACAATTTGTTTGTGGTAGGTGATGATGACCAATCTATTTATGCTTGGCGTGGTGCAAAAATAGAAAATATTTACAATTTCCAGAAGCATTATCCAGACCATAAAGTGATTAAACTAGAACAGAATTATCGATCAACAGGTAATATTCTCAAATCTGCCAATGCATTGATTGATAACAACGACTCAAGAATGGGTAAGGAATTATGGACGGACTCAGGGGATGGAGAACTGATTTCTTTATACACTGCTTTTAACGAACAAGATGAAGCCTATTTTGTGATTGAGAAAATCAGAAAGTGGGTGGATGATGGAGGCTTGCGTCAGGATGTTGCTATTTTGTATCGTTCCAACGCACAATCAAGACAATTTGAAGAAAAGTTGATGAATACTGCTACACCTTATCGGGTTTATGGCGGTTTGCGATTCTTTGAGCGTATGGAAATTAAAAATGCCTTGGCTTATCTTCGTATTATGTCAAATCATAATGATGATGCCTCATTTGAAAGAGTATTCAATACGCCAACCCGAGGGATAGGCACAAAAACTATTGATGCTGTCCGCTTGATAGCGAGAGAGCAACAAATATCATTATGGCAAGCAGCCGTTATATTGTTGAATAACAATAGCTTATCAGTACGCGCAAGCAATGCCTTAAAAGGCTTTCTTAATTTAATTAAACAATTAAGTGGAGAGACAAAGGAGCTGGCATTATTTGAAAAAGTTAAGTTGATTGTCGAAAAAAGTGGCTTGATTGAACTCTATAAAAAAGAGAAAGGCGAAAAAATGGAAGCCAGAATTGAAAACTTAGAAGAGTTGGTTAATGCAGCACGGATGTTTGATTTTGATGAAGAGAATGTAGAAAACCTTAATGAGTTGGATATATTTTTGGCACATGCAGCATTAGAAGGCGGTGAAATGCAAGCTGGCGATTATGAGGACTGTGTGCAATTAATGACTCTGCATTCCTCTAAAGGTCTGGAGTTTAAGCTGGTTTTTTTAGTCGGACTTGAAGATGGCTTGTTTCCTTCACAACAATCGACTGATAATGTCGCACGTTTGGAAGAGGAACGTAGGCTGTGTTATGTGGGAATAACACGCGCTATGCAGCAGTTGTATTTAACCCATGCAGAATCTAGGCGTTTATATGGTAAAGAAACGAATCCGAGACCTTCACGTTTTTTAAAAGAGATCCCTGTTGAATTTCTTCAGGAAGTCAGAATTAGAGCTAATGTCGCTGGCTCGATGAATATCCCCAAAAGGGCTAAATATTCAGTACAACAAGTGGGAACCTATAAACTAGGTCAACGTGTCCGACATGCAAAATTTGGTGAAGGGGTGGTGTTGCAAATGGAAGGTGAAGCCGCACAGGAGAGGGTGCAAATTAATTTTCAGGGTGTAGGGTTAAAGTGGCTAATGTTGTCCTACACTAGCCTTGAGGTGTTGTAATTTTACATTGCTTGCTCAATGTTATAGCAATTAAAAAGTATCTTTTAATTGTCTTATTTTGCTAAATATCTCAATCTCTGTTTTGTTTGTCATGTTTATAGATTGTTGGATTTCTAAGCTGTTTTCCCGAAGAAATGGATTAGTCTGAAGTTCTTGTAGTAATGGGCTGGGGATTGTAGATTGCTGTTTTGATCTTAGCATTTTGACTTGCTGAATTCTTTGTTGTAATTGTGGGTTATTAGGTTCTAGTGTTAAGGCAAATTCGCCGTTTGCTTGTGTATATTCATGGGTACAATAAATGTGTGTTTGCTTAGGTAGTTGTTTTATTAATTGTAATGATTGCCACATTTGTTTTGCAGTTCCTTCAAATAAACGTCCGCAGCCCATAGAAAATAAAGTATCTCCACAGAATAAGGCATGGCTATTGGCAAAGTGATAAACAATATGCCCTATGGTATGTCCTGGCGTTTCCAATACGGTAGCAACTTCATTACCTAGTTTTATTTTATCACCGTGATTCAATAGTAGATCAACACCTGGAATTCTTGAACGATCTGCATTGGCTGCAATAATTTTACATTGTGTAATTTTCTTTAATTCAAGGTTGGCACCAATATGATCCCAATGATGATGGGTGTTAAGTATGTAGTTTAGACTCCATCCTTTTTCTTCTAGCGTTGTCAGAACAGGTTCTGTAATAGCAGGATCTATAACGGCTGTTTGTGCTGAAACAGGGTCATGAATTAGATAAATGTAGTTATCATTTAATACTGCTAATTGAACGATGTCTAACATGGTTGTTTATCTCCTAAGTATAAAACTCTTCAATACTCTTTAAAATCCCTTGCGTATCTAAACCACATTGTGCCAGTAATTCTTCTCTAGTCCCCTGCTCAATAAAGGCATCAGGCAAAGCAATATTCAGCACTGGCATTAAAATTTTCTGTGCCTGTAAAAAGCCATTAACTAAACTACCAGCACCACCAGATAAGACATTTTCTTCAATCGTCACCAGTACATCATGGCTTTTAGCCATCTGCAAAATTATCCCCTCATCCAGTGGTTTAACAAAACGCATATTGATCACT
>QPIL01000009.1 GCA_003666325.1 Methylococcales symbiont of Iophon sp. n. MRB-2018 | reverse complement strand
TTTTGACCGCGTAATTCAGCATTTTGGGCGACAAAGTTAAAGCTAAGTACGTTTAAGTCATTAACGCCGTCATAGTCAGGGTTTGCTGTTTGTAGCATTCCTTGATCATTATTGATAGTCTCATCAATATACCAACGACCGAGGTCTTGATTAAAAGCCTCGGCACCACCAAACATGAAGGACATATCCGTTACGCTAGCAACATTCCAGTCGCCGATGTCTTGATTAAAAACACTGGCACTCAAGAACATGCGGTTCATATCCGTTACGCTAGCAACATTCCAGCTACCGATGTCTTGATCAAAAGCAGAGTTACCGAAGAACATGCGCGCCATATCCGTTACGCTAGCAACATTCCAGCTACCGATGTCTTGATTAAAAGCACTGGCTCTAAAGAACATGCGCTCCATATCCGTTACGCTAGCAACATTCCAGCTACTAATGTCTTGATTAAAAGCACCGGCACTACTGGCACTATGGAACATGTAGGCCATATTCGTTACGCTAGCAACATTCCAGTTACTGATGTCTTGATTAAAAGCAATGGCACCGGAGAACATGTAGGACATATTCGTTACCTCACTAAGGTTTGGACTATCGCTTGCACTCATGGTCATATTTTGGGCGCCACGAAATGCACCATTCATGCTTGTCCACTCGGCAGTTCCCCATTGCTGTATGTCTATTAATTGATTTCTACTTCTGGAATTATTATTCAAGTTAAAGCGGGTGATGGTGTTTGTGGTTGTGACTATGTAGTCGCCAGGAGTGTCGTAGACATGCTCAGGGCTATTGCTGGTAATCTCTTGTTCGGCAGTGCCATCGCCCCAATTAATGGTGTAACTGCCCTGGCCGAGGAAGAGGAGGCCGCGATCAGCCGCAGTTATCCGCCATTCGGTAATAAATGAGTCGTGTGAGTCTGCCTGTGAGGCAGTGCTGAATAAAAAACCCGATGCCAGTAGCAGTAGCATGGGAGTAACAATACGGCGGGGAATATTTGTTTTTAGCATTTTTTTAACTCTGCAATTGTGTGATTGGCTAATTTAATTTAAGCAAGACAACAGAGGAGGATAACAATATTGTAGAAAAATACAAGGAAAATTCTCTTTTTTTTCAGAGTAATCGGGCTTAAAGTTAAGGTATAAGACCTTAGTAAATTGAAAGTTGAAAATTGAAAATTGAAAATTTAGATCAAAAGCAGGTTGTATCGAAGTAAATTGAAAATTGAAAATTGAAAATTGAAAATTGAAAATTGAAAATTTAGATCAAAAGC
>QPIL01000010.1 GCA_003666325.1 Methylococcales symbiont of Iophon sp. n. MRB-2018 | reverse complement strand
CCTCAGGTGCCTGCCAAGAAAAACTGAGGCTGTTGAAGCTAGTCATTGTGCTATCTATTAGCAAATTACGCGGCGCCCCTGGCAGACTTAATCGGGTCACAGTCACAGTATAGGTTTGCATGGTACTGCCATCTTGTGCAGTCACTGCAATGCTAATGGTGTTATCACCCTCGGTCAGTGCAAAAACTTGCCCACTGCTATCGACTGTCAAAGCACTGCCGTCTGTTGCGGTAGCACTAATGACAAAGCTGTTATTGCTATCAGAGACGGTTGGGGTTACGCTCAGGCTACTCGCCGCATTGGCAATGCTGACAGTGTAGGCAAGGGTGTCGCTGGCAAAGACTGGGTCTAAGGGGGTGCCTGCGGACAAGGCTAAGGCACTCAAGCTGGCAACGCTGTCATCCAGTGTATAACTTGGCTCATTATCGGCTGTGGGTGTGGTGGCAGTTAAGGCATTATCTGCCAGATCTGTAATGTCCTGATCCTCAGCAAATGCCAGCGTTACAGTGCCGTTTAGCGCTGCTAGATCGCCGCCAGTAACGGTTAGCAGATAGACAGCACCTGAGCCAGTAACAGTGGCTGTGGCAGTGGTGCCGCTAAGGGTAAAGTCGCTAGCATCTACATTCTGTACATTTTTACTAAAAGTCACCGTCCATATCAGGGTATCGACACTGGTGGTTTCATCCGTCGGCGAGGTGCGCACTATGCTGGTTACGGTTGGGTCGCCGCTGTTAACAACTATTATTAACTCTATGCTGTTACTGCTGCCAAAGGCTGCGTTGCCTACGGCAATGCGTACGCTATAAGTGCCATCTGCTACCATGCCTGACTTAATGCTTAGGGTGTTTGATATAAGGGTGAATCTTGCATTATCGGTACCCTCAGCGTCAGCGTCTGTTGCCAGCGCATAGCTTGGGGTTTGAAGGCGTAAAACAATATTTTGGGCGACAAAGTTAAAGCTAAGTACGTTTAAGTCATTAACGCCGTTATAGTCAGGGTTTGCTGTTTGTAGCCTTCCTTGGGCATTATTAATAGTCTCATCAATATACCAAGGGCCGAGGTTTTGGTTAAAAGCATTGGCACCGTCGAATATGTCAAACATATTCGTTACCCCACCAACATTCCAGCCGCCAATGTCTTGATTAAAAGCACTGGCACCCAAGAACATGCTGTCCATATCCGTTACCCTAGCAACATTCCAACTGCCAATGTCTTGATTAAAAGCATTGGCATCATTGAGCATGAAGGACATGTCCGTTACCCTAGCAACATTCCAGCCACCGATGTCTTGATTAAAAGCACTGGCACCGGCGAACATGCTGGACATATTCGTTATCCCAGCAACATTCCAGCTACCGATGTCTTGATT
>QPIL01000011.1 GCA_003666325.1 Methylococcales symbiont of Iophon sp. n. MRB-2018 | reverse complement strand
AAAATAGTAGTCTTTATCAGCATCACAAAAGAAAACATCACCACGGCGATTGCCTCTCTGGGTAATGTGATGTGGGATATTAGCAAATACGCTTCTGGCTTGTCTTGGCATAGGTGTATTTTAACAGATAAAAGGGTAGCGTCCCCTTATTTCAAAACCTTTTAATTCCTTTTCTTGGTTATATGCATTAATAAGGGCAGAACCGTAGTAAGCTTGGATATTTTTTAGTTGGTTAAAATTGAATTCCCCATAGGTTAAAATACCTCTGAAATATACATTAATATTAGCCAATCTATAAAACAGTTCCTGAGCATATTCTATTAAATATGTAACGTAATAATGGAGCTGTTCTTCTTGAGTATCAGTACTATTAAAAATAAGAATAGTGTCAGAAAAAACCACTGTTTGTAAGTCAAAAAAATGATTATGACTGTGCGAGCTTAATCCATCTAATATTTTAAAAATGCTCTCTACTTTATCCTCATTATTGATAACTAAATTTTCAAACCCCAATATATCAATATACAGAAATGCTCTTTTCATCATTTTAATTTAATAAGCTAACGACCCAAATCACTGGGCAAATTAAGTGACGTAACGAAGTGGAGTTGCTTAATTTGTTCCATGTGCATTTGACTTGCTAGCTGTCTCATTGTGTTTCCAGTACACATCGAAAGTCATGTAGTACTCACCTTGGTTTTCCAGGGGGAATATCAGGGAATGTTTTTTACCTTGCTCATCAACATAATCCCGTTTAACTACTTTTGTCCTTTTGTATTCACTAGAAAGCTCATAATCGATTTTCGACTTAGACATTGTGAGTTTCAGTTCAGATAAGAGAAACCTTTCTAGCTGCTTTAATTCGAACAGTATTGTGCTTGCTGGCTTCAGCAACACATCCGTGGTACATACTTCTTGGTCTAGAGTTACAGCATAATCCACCCTATCAATATACTTCTCGAAGGTGTCATCATAGTCTATGTTTTTGTTAAATCCACCTACCTTTAGCGCGGCCTCTAATTTCGCTGGGATTTCCCTGAATCCAATGCAGTATTTTTGAACAAGGCTCGCAAATACCTGGGCATGACGATCTCCTAGATTAGGAGTCGAGCGCGATACGTCAGAAAATGCAACTAGCGGAGCCAGCGATAGTGCTATTAGAAACGCGGATTTCATAAATCTCCTTGGTTACGGTTTGACAGCTAACGCCAAGGTAACCTGCCGCCGACTGATACACTAAAAATAGCATAAATACACCTAACATTCAAAATCATCAGGTTTTTGTTAAATTAACTTGCGTTAGGCGGTCAGGTTGACCGTTTTGTTAGTGCGTCGATGCAACCTAATGTTTGTAAACACAACAAGTGCTACGCTCCGCTT
>QPIL01000111.1 GCA_003666325.1 Methylococcales symbiont of Iophon sp. n. MRB-2018 | reverse complement strand
GTAGTCAAAGAGTGATGCAACATCCAGTGGCAATGACTAACACTTCAGCTGACACGACCAGAGATAACTCTATGATGGTAGCAACAAATAGTCAAAGAGTGATGCAACATCCAGTGGCAATGACTAACACTTCAGCTGACACGACCAGAGATAACTCTATGATGGTAGCAACAGATAGTCAAAGAGTGATGCAACATCCAGTGGCAATGACTAACACTTCAGCTGACACGACCAGAGATAACTCTATGATGGTAGCAACAAATAGTCAAAGAGTGATGCAACATCCAGTGGCAATGACTAACGCTTCAAGTGTAGTAGCAGAAGTGCCAAAAATCCCGGTTAATCAAAAAGACCTATACCAAGTTGCGTATGAAATGCTTAGGAATGGACACCATATCCGAGCAATCGCTGCTTTTAAATCATTATTGATTGAATTTCCTGATGGCGAGTATGCTGATAATTCCCAATATTGGCTAGGCGAAGCTTATATAGTTAATGATGATAGAGAGGCTGCTAAAGTTGCTTTTACTAAAGTAGTTACCCATTATGGGAAAAGCCCTAAAGCACCTGATGCATTGTTAAAACTAGGTTATATGGAGCTGGAACAAAATAATATAGCCAAAGCCAAGGATTATTTAACACAAGTGGCTTTTAGCCATCCAGGTACTACAGCATCGTATCTTGCTACAAAAAAATTAAGGTTAATAGCGACAGAATAAGCTAAGTGGAGTTGTCTTTAAAAATCACAGAGATTTTTTTCTCATTGCAAGGTGAATCTAATACCGTGGGTTTACCCACCGTATTTATTCGCTTAACGGGCTGTCCTTTACGCTGTTCTTATTGTGATACTGCCTATGCTTTTAGCGGTGGTAAAAAAATGGCATTATCTGAAATTATCGACCAAGTTGCTCTATATAATACTCAATTTGTTACAGTCACTGGTGGGGAACCGTTAGCACAATCAGCTTGCTTGGATTTACTAGCTTTATTGGCTGACAAAGACTATAAGGTTTCTTTAGAAACCAGTGGTGCAATCGATATTTCAAAGGTTGACCAAAGAGTCATTAAGGTGATGGATCTAAAAACACCAAGTTCGGGTGAAATAGAAAAAAACTTATATCAAAATATCCAATACTTAACTAAAAAAGATCAACTTAAATTTGTAATTTCTGATGATAAAGATTACCAATGGTCAAAGTCCATTATGGAAGAACAGGCATTATCAGATCAATGTGAGGTTTTATTTTCACCCGTTATGGGAGCAATGAAGCCAGTGGAACTTGCGGATAAAATTATTCAAGATCAGTTACCGGTAAGATTTCAAATACAATTACATAAATACCTTTGGGGCGATATACAAGGCAAGTGACACCATCAAGAAACACTTTAATTTCATCTAAGTGCTTAGGTGCTTGCACTATTCAGGCAATAAAAGCCGTTAAACAAATGAAATGCAAAAAAAAGCAATCATCCTGTTATCAGGTGGTCTGGATTCGATTACCGTATTGGCGGAGCTGAGAAGGCAAAATTATCAGTGCTATGCACTTAGTTTTAATTATGGTCAAAAACATAATGCTGAATTAAATGCAGCAAAAAAAATTGCAACATATTATCAAGTCAAAGCACACAAAATTATTGATTTAGGCTTTGCAGCAATTGGCGGCTCAGCATTAACAGATGAACATATTGATGTACCAGAAAGTCCACAAGATGGCATTCCTGTCACTTATGTTCCTGCTAGAAATACAGTTTTTTTATCATTTGCACTAGGCTGGGCAGAAGTATTAAATGTGCACGATATATTTATTGGCGTGAATGCAGTTGATTATTCAGGCTATCCAGATTGCCGACCTGAATTTATTAAAGCATTTCAGCTATTGGCAAATTTAGCGACAAAAGCAGGGGTGGAAGGTCATAAAATAAAAATACATGCACCTTTAATTGAATTAAGCAAAGCGGAAATTATAAAGAAAGGTGTGGCTTTAGGAATAGATTATCAGCAAACAGTTTCTTGTTATAGTGCTGATCAAGCGGGTTTAGCATGTGGTGTTTGTGATGCTTGTAGATTAAGAATTATAGGGTTTAACGAAGCGAAAGTGAATGACCCTACGCATTATCAATAACAGTAAAACAGTGATTTTCAATAGAATAGATATGAATATGATCTTAAATTTCTAATGGGAAGAAGGTTAAGAAAGTTTTTTTACATTGCCTGTGTAGTCAACCCTTAAAAACACCATAACAATTTGATTTATAACAATAAATTGAACAAATATCAAGGACAAATCAAGCAGTATTTGGTAAAATAACGGCTATTTCTTGGTTGTTTTGCTGATAAAACATACTAACAAAATCAACCCCGCCCAGACTTTAACACCATAAGAAATCACCAAAAATCAAGAGGTCTTTAGTCCTAAGTCCTTAGATCCATAGGGTGCGTTTGCCCACCAGGGATGGTGGAAATGCAGTAAGATTGTCGGGAACAATCTCTGCTGACCACCAGGGATGGTGGAAATGCAGTAAGATTGTCGGGAACAATCTCTGCTGACCACCAGGGATGGTGGAAATGCAGTAAGATTGTCGGGAACAATCTCTGCTGACCACCAGGGATGGTGGAAATGCAGTAAGATTGTCGGGAACAATCTCTGCCCACGCACCAGAACTAATCAAAAATCAAGGGGTTTTGAGTCTTTAGTCTTAGTCTTGACTTTTTAACTATAAATCACTTTAGAATTTAGCTTTTAAATCAAGTTGAAGGGTATCAATATTAGTGCCGCTGTATTCTTCGGCCGCATAATACGCCATAGCTGCTGCAAAATTTTTGCTGATTGCGTAAGCTAATTTAACTTTGTGACCTCTGGCAGCAATGTTTCCAGTTGCAAAATCGCTATCATTAAAGGTATTTGCTACAGCAAATTCCTGCGTATCACGATAATTGTAATCCATTTTAAACGCACCCAATTTTGCTCCAAAACCAGCTAGCCATGCGCTATCTTCGCCATCTTTAGCTGAAACATTTTTTGCATATTGGGCGTAAACATAAAGCGGTAGTAAAGCCGTGTCAAAATCAAATCGACTGGCTACTTCGTATATTTCGATAGCATCATCATCTTTAAATTCACCTACTTCACTTTCATTATTATAGATATAGGCATTAGATCCCAATCTGCCTTTAATGGAGTCAGTAATTTGCATAGAGCCACTGATCCCAGCATGATACATATTCAAATCATCACTAAAGCCATCATTTTCAGCGTCTTCTTTAACGCTGTCGCCATCTTCGAGAATAAAATAGCCTCCTGTTGCAATAAGGTCTACTGAGCCTACCGTTGTTTTATATATTAAGGCTACGCCTTCAGGGTTGACATCACTATCCCATAGTAAACCGTGGCTAGATGCGTTGTACCAAGGCTGTTTAAATTTACCAAAAGTAGTTGTTAAACCATTAGCAAAACTTGGATTCCAGCTAAGATAAGCTCTGTCGAAAAAAACTTTTTTGCCGGTGAATGATCCCTCTAAAGATTGGTTGGTTGATGTCTTTCCTCCTCCCGTTACTAGGCGGAAACCAACATCGACATTATCATTTATCTTGGTAGCTACTTTTAGACGGGCTCGGATACGTTGACGTGACTCATGAACCCCGTCAGGATCATCTTTATCTATGTTTTCATGTCTAAAACGGAAGTCACCAGAAAGCTTAATACGGGTCGCCCAGTCTAAAGCTTTTGTTATGGCTGGACTCATTGTTTCAGCTTTAGCGGCTTGTTCAGCTTCTTTTTCTGCTGTTTTTTTAGACAAACTATTATATTGGATTTTATTTAAAACACCGTTTTGAAATAAAGTATCTAATAATTCTTGGTCTGTAGCAGAAGCTATAGAAGATGAAAAAAGCACAGCTAATAGCACGCTTTTTTTAAGCATTATTTTTACAGATGTCAGTAGGATTGTTTTCATAATTAAAATTAAAAGAAAAGGTAAAAAATTGAATTTCCCTAGGTTAAAGCAAAATGATAGCCGTAGATATATCATTTATATAGAAGTTTGTTATCAAAAGCTAGTTTCATGGTGGGTCATTGTGTGATAATGGCGATAATAATTTATTGCTCAGGCATAAAGATGAGCCTGACTTGTTGGCTAAATACTTAAACAGAGGCACAAAATGGACGAGAATAAGAAAAAAGCACTAGGCGTAGCCTTGATGCAAATTGAAAAACAGTTTGGTAAAGGTTCTGTCATGCGTATGGGGGATGTATCTTCTGGTAAAGGCATTGAAGTCGTTTCAACAGGATCTTTATCTCTTGATATTGCACTGGGTGCGGGTGGTTTGCCTCGTGGACGAATTGTAGAAATATATGGTCCTGAGTCATCAGGTAAAACAACGATGACCCTAGAAACGATTGCACAAATGCAAAAAATAGGTGGAATTGCAGCATTTATAGATGCTGAACATGCACTTGACCCTGCTTATGCTGAAAAAATTGGTATTAATATTGACGATCTTTTAATTTCACAACCTGATACTGGGGAACAAGCACTGGAAATTACTGATATGTTAGTCCGTTCGGGTGCGGTAGATATGATTGTGATAGATTCTGTTGCCGCTTTAACGCCCAAAGCCGAAATTGAAGGCGATATGGGCGACTCGCATATGGGATTACAGGCACGATTAATGTCTCAGGCGTTAAGAAAATTAACCTCCAATATCAAACGATCTAATACTTTAGTTATTTTTATTAATCAGTTACGGATGAAAATTGGTGTCATGTTTGGTAACCCTGAAACCACCACAGGTGGTAATGCACTAAAGTTTTATGCTTCAGTGCGTTTGGATATTCGTCGTATAGGTGCTATTAAAAAAGGCGATGAAATCATTGGCAACGATACCCGCGTTAAAGTCGTTAAAAATAAAATAGCACCTCCTTTTAAACAAGCTGAATTTGAAATTATTTATGGTGAAGGTGTTTCATTTATGGGGGAACTGGTTGATCTAGGAGTAAAGTATGGGTTTGTGCAGAAAGCAGGCTCCTGGTACAGCTATAACAACGAAAAAATTGGTCAGGGTAAAGACAATGTTAAAAAATACTTGATCGATAATCCAGAAAAAGCCAAGGAAATTGAAGCAAAAATTCGTGCTGAAGTTTTTGCACCTAATAATAACTCAAAGACAACAAATGCAGAGCCATCATAGTTGACAGTTGTTGAACTCTCACAGGAAAGCAAAGAAATCAAAGAAATTTGCTTACGTTTGTTAACACGAAGAGAGCATAGCCAAAAAGAATTAAGAGATAAATTAACACTCAGAGGGTTTGATCCTAGCCAAACTCAAGGTGTTATTGGTGTTTTAAAGCAACAGGGCTGGCAAAGCGATCAACGATTTTTTGAAAGCTATGCCAGACACAGAATTAAAAAAGGCTTTGGTCCTATCAAGATTAAAGCTGAGATTCAACAACGCGGCATTCAAAGCATTGACTTAGAGGCTGTTTTATTAGAACTCGCTGATGATTGGTTGGAAATACTTGAGCAGGTGTATAGCAAAAAATATGCTGAAGATGTAGTGATAACAGATTCAGAAAAAATGAAACGAAGTCGTTTCTTATTGCAACGCGGTTTTAGTGACGAAATGATAATAAAATTTTTTCAAAGAATCGAGAATAAAGATCGTTTCTAAGATGTCGTAACTTTTTAAAATTATGAAAAAAATGACCAGCGCAGAATTGCGTGCTGCCTTCTTATCGTTTTTTGAACAACGCGGGCATTCTGTACAAGCCTCTAGTTCACTGGTGCCAAGGAATGACCCCACCTTGCTATTTACTAATGCAGGCATGGTGCCTTTTAAAGATGTTTTTTTAGGCAGGGAGAAACGTAGTTATACGCGAGCCACTACAACACAGCGCTGTGTGCGGGCAGGGGGTAAGCATAATGACCTAGAAAATGTTGGCTATACAGCAAGGCACCATACTTTTTTTGAAATGTTGGGTAATTTCAGTTTCGGCGACTATTTCAAAAAAGACGCGATTCATTTTGCTTGGGATTTTTTAACCAAAGAACTGGAGATTCCTGCTGAAAAATTATGGGTGACAGTTTTTAATGAAGATAGCGAAGCAGAGACTATCTGGCTAGAAGATATAAAAATTGACGCATCACGATTTTCAAGAATAGGTGAGAAAGACAATTTTTGGTCGATGGGTGATGTAGGGCCTTGTGGGCCTTGTTCAGAAATTTTCTACGATCATGGTAAAGATATTGCAGGGGGACCACCAGGAACGCCAGAGGCAGATGGTGATAGATATATAGAAATCTGGAATCTGGTTTTTATGCAATATGACCGTGATAAATCTGGTGAATTACATCCCTTACCTGCACCTTCAGTAGATACAGGTATGGGACTGGAACGTATTGCTGCGATACTACAAGGCGTGCATAATAATTATGAAATTGATCTATTCCAAAACCTGCTAAAAGTAGCGGCGGAATTAACCGCTACAAACGATTTAACCAATAGTTCTTTAAGAGTTATAGCTGATCATATTCGCTCATCCGCTTTTATGGTGGTGGATGGTGTTTTACCTTCTAATGAAGGGCGTGGATATGTATTGAGGCGCATTATTCGACGTGCTATTCGGCATGGTTACCGTTTAGGAATTAATGATATATTTTTCTATAAATTGGTTGCCCCTTTAGTTGCAGAAATGAGCGCGACATTCCCCGAGATAAAACAAGGACAAGAACAGATTGAATCTGTATTAAAGAATGAAGAGCAACGATTTTCCGAAACCTTAGAGCAAGGTATGAAAATACTGGAAAACTGTGTTGCTAAAATAGAAGGTAAAGTCATTTCTGGTGATATTGTTTTTCTTTTATATGACACCTACGGTTTTCCCGTTGATTTAACCGCTGATTACGCCAGAGAGCAAAAACTGACGGTTGATCATGCCGGTTTTGAAGTTGAAATGGCTAGCCAACGTGAACGAGCAAGAGCGGGCGGCAAGTTTGATGCAGACTATGATCAAGATATCAAACATAATAGTAATACCGATTTTACTGGTTATCAGAATTTAACTGGGACAGCTAAAATCATGGGCTTGTTTGCAAAAGGTAAAGCGGTTCAGCAACTAAAAGAAGCAGAAGAAGGTGTTGTTATATTAGACAAAACACCATTTTATGCTGAATCGGGTGGGCAAGTAGGAGACAATGGACGTATTGAACTTGATAATGCTATTTTTGAAGTGAAAGACACGCAAAAACAAGGAGATAATCTTTTTCTGCATAAAGGCTTTGTGACCCAAGGTGAAATAAATTGTGGAAAACAATGTCATGTTTCGGTTAACGCGGATGATAGAAAAGCGACAGAATTAAATCATTCAGCAACACATATATTACATGCCGCATTACGTCAAATATTAGGTGATCATGTCACTCAGAAAGGATCATTAGTTAACCCAGAACGCTTACGTTTTGATTTTGCTCATTTTGAACCGATGACAGCGACAGAAATAAATGCCATAGAAAATATTGTGAATGATCAAATTCGGATGAATAATCCTGTTTCAGCTGAGGTAATGAACAAGGATGATGCTGTAAAAGCAGGGGCTATGGCTTTATTTGGTGAAAAATATGGTAACCAGGTACGGGTGCTTAAAATAGGTGAATTTTCAACAGAACTCTGTGCTGGTACCCATGTTAAGCAATCTGGTGATATTGGTTGTTTAAAGATCATTAGTGAAACGGGTGTGGCATCAGGTGTGAGACGAATAGAAGCCGTTACTGGCAAATCGTGTATTGACTGGATTGATAGTCGAGATAAAATACTCGCTAAAATTTCTGAGTTAGTAAAAAGCCCCACAGAAAAAACTTTAGACAAAGTACTTCGGCTAATAGAAAAAAATAAGCAGCTAGAAAAAGAACTGGAGCGTTTAAAGTCTAAATTAGCTAATTCAGAGGGGAGTGAATTAGTCTCTCAAGCGGTAAATATTAATGGTATTAAAGTATTAGCAGTAAAACTTAACGATGTTGACCCAAAATCATTACGCGACATGGTGGATCAATTAAAAAACAAATTGCAAAGCTCAGCTATTGTTCTATCAACAGTAAAAGACGGTAAGGTGAGTTTGATAGCAGGTGTGAGTAAAGACCAAACAAAACGTATCAAAGCAGGTGATTTAGTCAATTCTGTGGCGACCAAAGTGGGAGGAAAAGGTGGAGGAAGAGCTGATATGGCACAAGCAGGCGGCACTGATCCTTCTGCTTTAGAAGCAGCATTAAAACAAGTACCTTCATGGGTAGAGGCACAGTTAAAAGATTAAATAACACAAAAAATGGCAGTATTTATATATAAATTTGGTGGTACATCGATCGGTTCTGTAGAACGCATAAAAGCAGTCGCTAAAAAAATTAAACAAGCACGCGACCAAGGTGACGATATAGTCGCTGTTGTTTCAGCAATGAGTGGTGAAACAGATCGTTTAACATCCTTAGCAAAAGAAATACAGCAGCAATCTATTGATAGAGAAATGGATGTATTGCTCTCAACAGGTGAGCAAGTCACCATGTCTTTGTTAAGTATGGCACTGATTGATTTGGGATGTCCTGCTTGTTCCTATACCGGTGGACAAGTAAGAATTTTAACCGATAGCATGCACACTAAAGCACGGATTAGAGAGATTGATGATAAAAATATTAAGGCAGACTTAGGGAAAGGTAATGTTGTTGTCGTTGCAGGCTTTCAAGGTATTGACGATAAAGGCAATATTACCACCCTAGGTCGCGGTGGGTCGGATACCACTGCGGTGGCACTGGCTGTTGCCTTAAAGGCAGATGAATGTCATATCTATACAGATGTGGATGGTGTTTATACTACAGATCCAAGAGTGGAACCTAAAGCCAGAAGATTAAAAAAAATCACCTTTGAAGAAATGCTGGAAATGGCGAGTTTAGGTTCAAAAGTATTACAAATAAGAGCCGTAGAATTTGCGGGGAAATATAACGTGACACTCCGAGTTTTATCTTCATCATTTAAAGAAGGGAGTGGTACATTGATTACCTATGAGGAATCACAAATGGAAAGAGCTTTAATTTCAGCTATTGCATTTAACCGTGATGAAGCTAAATTAACAATAACGGGTGTACCTGATTTACCTGGTGTTGCATCTAAAATTTTATGTCCTATCGCCGACAAAAACATTGAAGTCGATATGATTATTCAAAATATTGCCGCTGATTCAACCACTGACTTTACCTTTACTGTTCATCGTAATGATTATCAAAAAAGCAAAGAAGTGCTAGAGCAAGTCTGTCGAGATTTGGGGGCTAAACAAGTAACAGGTGATGATAGTATTGTAAAAATATCTATTGTCGGCGTAGGCATGCGTTCTCATGCAGGGATTGCCAGTAACATGTTTAAAGTTCTCGCGGATGAAGGTATTAATATAAGAATGATTTCAACGTCAGAAATTAAAATTTCAGTCGTAGTGGATGAAAAGTACTTAGAACTTTCTGTGCGTGCGTTGCATAAAGCTTTTGGGCTAGAAAAAGAAAATGTTTAAATTTATGGGACTATATTTTAGTCAAAAATACAAGTGTAATAGTGAGCTATTGTGCGTTATTTTGGCTGAAAGATGAAAAACTTCTAGCCTTTTTTATCCGTTCATAAGCTATGCTGAGATCTCTCGGAGTTATTCATTTGCTTTGGAATGGAAAAATTGTCTAATTCTACAGAATTTACCCTATTTAATTATTCATAGATCCAGATTTATTTAGCTATGGCTTTATTTTTTGAATAGGGCTGTATATAATATCCCCTTGGTTGGCGATTGTAAGTACAACCTAAATGGAAACGGAAGGAGATATTATGCTTATCTTAACTCGACGAGTAGGAGAAACCTTAATGATAGGTGATGATGTTACTGTCACTGTTTTAGGGGTGAAAGGCAATCAGGTTCGCATTGGAATTAATGCACCTAAAGAAACTGCAGTACATAGAGAAGAAATTTACGAAAGAATAAAAAAGGAACAATCGGAATCTTCGGGTTTAACGGATTCTGAAGATTAAATAGTTTTAGGAGAGTTGGCCGAGCGGCTGAAGGCGCTCCCCTGCTAAGGGAGTATGGGCTTTAAATCCCATCGAGGGTTCGAATCCCTCACTCTCCGCCAGATTTTAAATATTGCTTAACGCTTGCTTGACATAAATTATATTAAAAGCGACAATGGTGAGTTGAATAAAGCGCCCGTAGCTCAGCTGGATAGAGTACTCGGCTACGAACCGAGCGGTCGGGAGTTCGAATCTCTCCGGGCGCGCCATTTAAGTAAAAAAAAGAAAAGTATTTTTCCCCTGTAGCTCAGTTGGTAGAGCGGGTGACTGTTAATCACTAGGTCGGCGGTTCGAGCCCGTCCGGGGGAGCCATATATAAAGAAGGTCGTAGAGAAATTTACGACCTTTTTTTATGCCTGATGTAAAGATAATGAAGGACTCAGGACTCAGGACTAAGAGCTAAGAGCTAAGAGCTAAAGACTAAGGACTAAAAGCCCCTTGGTTTTTGGTAATTTCTTATAGTGTTAAAGTCTGGGTAGCCAATTTGATGTGGATTATGCAAAATAATGGTTAAATTGATTGGTTTTTGTGTGAATGATGGCAGTTTGGGATAAGCCCCCAAAGGCTGCGAACTAAGCTAAAAGTTAACTCCAAATAAAAATCAAAAAGCTTGGCTTTTAAGACAGTAACTAGATTCCCGATAAAGACTTCGGGAATGACGTGTGGTAACAGAGGTTCCAGTTACTTTAGTCCTTAGTCCTTATATTTTCTTACAGGCATAAAAAAACCAGCTTTGAAACTGGTTTTTAGTGGTTATGGCGGAGAGGAAGAGATTCGAACTCTTGGAGGGGATAAACCCTCAACGGTTTTCAAGACCGCCGCTTTCGACCACTCAGCCACCTCTCCTAAAGTGATAATAATACAATAACTACTCTTTAATATCCAGCCTTAAATTTAATTGTTGCTACAAAATTAAACCCAGAGAAATTTATTTATTTTCTAAAGAAACTGAGAAGTGATGCGACTTGCCCTATTTTTGTTATAGTTGATAATGCGCCTTATCAGCATAGTAAAAAAGTAGTGAAGAAATCATAATGGCTTTTCTAGTAGCATATTCACCTGAACTCAATCCAGATGAACAGGTATGAAATCATGCAAAGGCGGATATAGGTAAACGACCTATTCGGAGCAAAGACGATATGGAAAGAACAATCCTCTCAGCATGGTATTATCTCCTGTTTTCTATTTCTGATTTACGGATTAACCGTAGTCAATTCAGGTAAAATACAGCGTTTTACTAATCATTAAAAATATGCTTATTCAATGGTATCCAGGTCATATGCACAAGGCCAGCAAAGAGATACAAAAGGTTTTACCACAAATAGATTTGATTATTGAAGTACTGGATGCGCGTATTCCTTTTAGTAGCCAAAACCCTATGCTGTCTAAATTACGAGGTCAAAAGCCATGTATTAGAGTATTAACCAAAACGGATTTGGCGGATCCTTTGATGACACAATGCTGGCAAGATTATCTGGAACGGGAAGAAGGAGTAAAAACGCTAGCTGTGACCACACAGAAAGCGAATAAGATTAAGCAAATAACGGCTTTATGTCACAAAATGATTCCCGAAAAAGGTAGTAATGATAAGTTAATTAAAGCCATGATTATGGGCATTCCTAATGTTGGAAAATCGACATTAATCAATATTTTAGCGGATCGTATTATTGCCAAAACAGGTAATGAGCCGGCCGTCACTAAACGGCAACAACGTATTAAGCTGGATGATAATATTGTATTATCTGATACCCCTGGTGTTTTATGGGGTAATGTTGAGAATAAAAATAGTGGATACCGCCTAGCCGCAACGGGTGCTATTAAAGACACGGCGATGGAACATACCGATGTTGCTTTTTTTGTAGCTGAATATCTGCTTAAATTTTATCCTCAACTGTTAAAACAGCGCTATCAGTTAGAGCAAGTGCCTGATAATGAATCTGATTTAATGGAAGTGATTGGTAGAAAAAGAGGGTGTCTACGCTCTGGAAAACAAGTGGATCTGGATAAAACATCTAAAATACTGATTGCAGAACTCAGAGCCGGAGTGATCGGTGCTGTTAGCCTAGAAAAACCAGAAATGATGGAGCAGGAGCTGAATGAACTGGCACTTATTAAAGAACGAAAATCGGCTAAAAAGTCTGTACGAAAACAAAAATGGAAAGAATCGCGCTGATCAAAAAAAGCTGTATTTCTAATTTGGGCGTGAGTGATTTTAAACTGTTACAATTGTCAGTTAATTTTTATAATTAGATGAGAGATTTGCATGATTCAAGGTAGTATCGTTGCTTTAGTTACCCCTATGGAAAACAATGGTGCAATAGATAAGAAAAGTCTAAAGAAATTAGTTGAATACCATATTGAACAAGGTACAGATTCTATTGTAGTGATGGGTACTACGGGGGAGTCTGCAACACTTGATGAAAACG
Source organism: Methylococcales symbiont of Iophon sp. n. MRB-2018 (assembly GCA_003666325.1). Classification (GTDB taxonomy): domain Bacteria; phylum Pseudomonadota; class Gammaproteobacteria; order Methylococcales; family Methylomonadaceae; genus QPIN01. The sequence continues at coordinate 36,561 of QPIL01000111.1, read as the reverse complement.
AACATTGTGATGTTGTAAAATGTGTTGTAGATTATGTCGCAGGAAGACTTCCAGTTATTGCAGGAACAGGTGCCAATTCAACTACTGAAGCTATTTTATTAACAAGTCGGGCAAAACAAGCAGGTGCAGATGCTTGTTTATTAGTCACACCTTATTATAATAAACCGACAGCAGAAGGTCTTTTTCAACATTATAAAGTTATTGCTGAAACCGTTGATATTCCACAAATTTTATATAACGTACCGAGTCGGACTGGGTGTGACATGTTGCCAGAAACTATCGCTCGTCTTGCAAAAATAGATAATATTGTCGGCGTTAAAGAAGCCACAGGTGAATTAAATAGAGTTAAAATCATTAGTGATTTATGCGCTGATGATTTTGCTATCTATTCAGGTGATGATGCCACTAGCTGTGAATTTTGTTTATTAGGGGGCAATGGCTCCATTACAGTCACAGGTAACGTGGCGCCAAAATTAGTCCATGAAATGATTAAGGCTGCTATTGAAGGCAATAGAAAATTAGCTGAAAGCATTAATTTAAAATTAGTCGCTTTACATGAACACTTATTTATTCAGTCTAATCCTATTCCTGTCAAATGGGCAGTTGCTGAGATGGGCTTAATGGGTAAAGGTATTCGCTTACCTTTAACTTGGTTAACAGAAGACTGTTTCAAACCCTTGCGTAATGCATTACAACAAGCAAAAATTATTTAATATTATGTATTTTATTATATCTAAGTGTTTCACTATTGTACTTTTAGTTTTAACAGTTTCTGCTTGTTCTAAGGTTAAAAACTATTTCCCCGACAAATCTAAAGAGTATCAATTAAGCACAGAAATTGCGGCATTAAATATACCTTCTGAGTTTGAAAATAAAGAACATACATTTGTAGAGTTGGAAATGCCTAGGGGAACAGAAATAATTACCGATAAAACCAAAGAAGAAGCTTCGATTTATATAGAGTTAGTTCAATATTCGGAGGGATCCACCCGAATACGCATTAATGATAACATGGAAAAAACCTGGCGCACTGTAGGAAAATCTTTAAGGCGCAATTTTATTGAAATTATAGATAGAAACGAGCAGAAAAGAGTCTATTCTGTACTCTATGATGCCATTTTTGAAAAAGTCAAAGATGATTCATTATGGGATAAAGTGCTGTTTATTTTTGCCTCAGATCCTGTTCAAGAAGAAGAGTTTAAAATTAAACTGATTGAATATAATGGTTTTATTGAAGCCATAGTACTTAATAAAAATAACATTCCATTGTCTGATGGAAATGGTTTGAAATTATTAGAATTATTGTACCAGACGATAAAGCAAGATTTAGCCAAATAATACCGATCTATGTTTTTGCCACAGCCGCTGTTGTTTTGGCACTTGGAATTACCTATTGGCTGGTTTCAAAGCAATTAACAGAATAATTAATTGTTTTTGTGTCATCACTCTTTTCATTGTTTTAGATTCAACAATACTTCTTTTGAACATCTCAATCAAATCAAGATTATTTTTTATACTTATCTGAAATTTCATGCTAAAAATTCTTGGAACATTAGCCCTTTCTGATTACAGACTCAAACAATTCATTAAAGAACTAAAACAAATAGATGCTGAAATAGATTCAGTAAGCGTTCGTTTTGTTCATTTTGTTGATGCCGAAAACATATTAAGTGAGGAAGAAATAAAGCAACTCACTAGCTTGACTACTTATGGATATTCAGCACCAAAAACAACGGTAGAAGGTCAAGTATTTCTTGTAGTTCCTCGTCCAGGTACTATTTCCCCCTGGTCAAGTAAAGCCAGTGAGATTGTTGAACGATGTGGTTTAACAAATGTTAACCGTATTGAGCGTGGGATAGAGTATATTATCTCCGGTCATAGCCAGATGAGTTCTGGGCTTAAAGCCAAAATCAAACCATTAATTCATGACCGAATGACACACAGAGTATTTGAGAATGAAGATGATCTGGATTTATTCGTTCAGCATAAAGCGCAGCCCTTATCGACGATAGCAGTCTGTGAGCTAGGATCTGAGGCTTTGATAAAAGCAAATACAGATTTAGGTTTGGCATTATCTAATGATGAAATCAATTATTTAACCCGCAGTTTTCAAGAGCTAGGTAGAGACCCATCTGATGTTGAATTAATGATGTTTGCACAAGCCAATTCAGAACATTGTCGGCATAAAATATTTAATGCCCGTTGGACAATAGATGGCGAACAACAGCTAATCTCATTATTTAACATGATTCGTCATACTGCCGAAAAAAATCCACAAGGTATCTTATCAGCATACAGTGACAATGCTTCAGTTGCTGAAGGCTCTTTAGCCGATGTTTTTATCCGTAACCCGCAAACGGGTGAATATACATATACCGAAGAATATGTACATTTATTAATGAAAGTAGAAACCCATAATCACCCAACAGCAATTTCACCATATTCGGGTGCGGCAACAGGGTCAGGCGGTGAAATTCGTGATGAAGGAGCGACCGGTAGAGGATCAGCGACAAAAGCGGGAATAACAGGTTTTAGCGTGTCACATCTGAAAATTCCTGGTTTTGAACAGCCTTGGGAAGAAGACTTTGGCAAACCAGAACGCATTTCTTCTGCACTAGATATTATGCTGCAAGGGCCTATTGGCAGTGCGGCCTTTAATAACGAATTTGGACGACCTAATATTGCCGGTTATTTTCGTAGTTTTGAACAAAAAACAGCACAAGAAAATGAATATAGAGGTTATCACAAACCCATAATGATAGCGGGTGGCATGGGTAATATTCGCCCTATGCTGGTGGATAAGCATAAGATTCCAGATGAATCACTCATCATTATATTAGGTGGGCCTGCCATGTTGATTGGCTTAGGTGGCAGTGCTGCATCATCACAAACATCGGGTGAAAGTGCGGCAGAACTGGATTTTTCTTCAGTACAACGTGAAAACCCTGAAATGGAGCGACGTTGTCAAGAAGTGATTAATCATTGTAATGCCATGGGGGACAATACACCGATTATTTCCATTCATGATATAGGTGCAGGTGGTTTGTCTAATGCAGTACCTGAGATTATTCATGACTGTGAACAAGGTGGTCAATTTAATTTAAGAGCTGTAAATAATGCCGATAAAGGCATGTCACCCATGCAAATTTGGTGTAATGAAGCACAAGAACGTTATGTAGTGGCGATAGCACCCACTTCTTTGGATTTATTCAAATCATTTTGCCTGCGTGAACATTGTTTATATGCGGTGATTGGTAAAGCCACTGATAAAGAGCATTTAACACTCAGTGATGAATGGCTGGGTGGTAAACCCGTCGATATCCCCATGTCTATTTTATTTGGTAACCCCCCAAAAATTGATAAAGATGTAGCGCATAAAATACCACATTTAAAGACTTTAGAATTAGCAAATGTTGATTTATCTGAAGCCATTAACCGTGTTTTAGCTTTTCCAGCAGTAGCGGATAAAAGTTTTCTCATTCATATTGGTGATCGATCAGTTACTGGCTTGGTTGCGCGTGACCAAATGGTCGGGCGTTGGCAAGTTCCTGTCGCTGATGTCGCGGTAACAGCCTCTGGTTTTCATGGTTATACTGGTGAAGCCATGGCGATAGGAGAAAGAACACCGTTAGCTTTGATCAATGCACCAGCTTCAGGGCGTATAGCGATTGCAGAATCATTGACCAATTTAGTAGCCTCTCGTATTGAGTCACTGAATAAAGTAAAAATTTCGGCCAACTGGATGGCAGCTTGTGGCAGTGAAGGGGAAGATGCTGATTTGTTTGATACTGTTAAAGCAGTAGGGATGGATGTTTGTCCTGCATTAGGTATTGCTATACCGGTGGGTAAAGATTCCTTATCTATGAAAACTATCTGGAAAGAGTCTGGTAAAGATAAGGTGATGACTTCGCCTTTATCATTAATTGTTACCGCTTTTGCTCCAGTTTTAGATATAAAAAAGACCTTAACTCCAGAGTTAAAAAACGAAGACAGTACCCTGATTTTGATAGATTTGGGTGCTGGAAAGAATCGTTTGGGCGGCTCTGTGTTAGCTCAAACGTATAATCAGATGGGGGATGAAGCACCTGATCTGGATGATACCGGTTTATTTAAAGCATTTTTCAATGCCATTCAGAGCTTAAATGCCGAAGATAAATTATTAGCTTATCATGACCGCTCAGATGGTGGTTTATTAGCAACATTGACAGAAATGATGTTTGCTGGAAGGCAAGGAATAGACCTAGACCTAGATGGACTATGTGCTAATAATCAAACGGTTTTATCTGCTTTATTCAATGAAGAATTAGGTGCGGTGATTCAGCTTAAACAATCTGAGGATGATCATGTTCTAAAATATTTAATTGATGCAGGGCTTGAAAACTGTGTACATTCCATTGCAAAAGTCACACAAAATCAACAGCTAAATATTAAATATCAGTCTAAAACAATATACTCAGCAGACCGAGCCAGTTTACAAAAAACCTGGTCAGAAGTCAGCTATAAAATGCAAGCTTTACGCGATAACCCTGACTGTGCCCAACAACAATTTGAAATGATTGCAGATGATAAAGACCCTGGCTTATCCGTTTCATTGAGCTTTGATCCTAGGCAGGATATTACTCTCCAAATTAATTCATCTGTTAGACCAAAGGTCGCTATATTAAGAGAGCAGGGCGTTAATGGCCATATAGAAATGGCAGCCGTATTTGATCGTGCAGGTTTTACTGCCATTGACGTACACATGAGTGATATTATTCATTCCAGAGTGACACTGGATGATTTTGTTGGCTTAGTGGCTTGTGGCGGTTTTTCTTATGGAGATGTGCTGGGTGCAGGGGGTGGTTGGGCAAAATCTATTTTGTTTAATGCCAAAGCCCGAGAACAATTTTCTTTATTTTTTCAACGCAAAGATACTTTTGGCTTAGGGGTGTGTAATGGTTGTCAAATGATGTCAGGGTTAAAAGAGATTATTCCTGGTGCAGAACATTGGCCGGCATTTAAAACTAATATTTCCGAGCAGTTTGAAGCCCGAGTTGCTATGGTTAAAATTCAGCCATCGCCTTCTATTCTAACCAATGGAATGGACGGCTCTTTATTGCCCGTGGTGATAGCACATGGCGAAGGTAGAGCTGAATTTTCTAATGACTCAGATATTGATCACACTCAGATTGCTTTAAGCTATATTGATAATTACGGAGAAATTAGCACCGCTTTCCCCGCTAACCCCAATGGTTCACCGAGAGGAATAACAGGGCTTACCAACAAAGATGGACGATTTACTATTATGATGCCGCATCCTGAGCGTTGCTTTAGAACCATTCAAAATTCATGGTCTCCTGATGACTGGGGAGAAGATGGGGCATGGATGAGAATGTTTAGAAATGCACGAGTTTGGGTAGGATAGTAATGACATACAAAACCATTGATGCCTGTGTCGGTAATACACCTTTAGTTAAATTACAAAGATTGCTTGTACAGACTAGCAATACCATTTTACTCAAACTAGAAGGAAATAACCCTGCTGGGTCAGTCAAAGATCGCCCTGTACTCAGCATGATTAAACATGCTGAATTACGCGGAGAAATTAAACCTGGTGATAGTTTAATTGAAGCCACCAGCGGTAACACCGGCATTGCTTTAGCCATGGTATCGGCTATCAAAGGCTATAAAATGACTTTGATTATGCCAGATAATATGAGTTCTGAACGCATTGCCTCTATGAAAGCCTATGGTGCAGAAATTATTTTAACCCCTGCGGCAGAAAGCATGGAAGGTGCAATTGATTTATCCAGAAAAATGCAAGCAGAAGGGCAGGGGCGTATTCTGGATCAATTTTCTAACCCTGATAATCCGCGTGCACATTATGAAGGAACAGGACCTGAAATTTGGCGTGATACAGATGGAAAAATCACACATTTTGTCAGTGCTATGGGCACAACGGGGACTATTGTAGGTACTTCAAAATATTTGAAAGAACAAAATTCGGATATTCAGATTGTGGGCGTTCAACCAAAAGGCGAATCCAAAATACCTGGCATCAGACGCTGGCCTGAAGAATATATGCCAAAAATATACAGCAATGAAAATATTGATCGCATTATAGATGTGGATCAATTGTCCGCTGAAAATACCACACGAGAACTCGCAGCTAAAGAAGGTATATTTTCAGGGGTATCTTCTGGTGGAGCGGTTTCAGCGACTTTACAATTATCCGCAGAAGTAGAAAATGCAGTCATAGTGGTTATTATCTGTGACCGAGGTGATCGCTATCTATCTACAGGGATTTTTCCTGATTGATTTTATCCCTTTGGTTTAACAATCTAGTCAATGTTAACAAAATAACATAGCCGATATTTTTTTGTTTTTGCAATATCGCTTTGAAAAGTCCTCCTTAAATTCACATTATAAGTGCAACAAATGAATAGATAGGTCATTGATCAATTGATCGCTTTAAAACCAATATCAGTTCGGTAAAAAACATCATTCCAATAAATTTTATTGGTGGTTTCATAGGCTTGTTGTTGTGCTTCTATAAAGCTGTCTCCAAGCGCACAAGCACATAAAACACGGCCTCCTGATGTGACTATATTACCATTATGTTCGCTAGTTCCAGCATGAAACACTTTGCTGTCAGCATATTCTTGATTTGATAAACCACTGATAACATTGCCTTTAGCATAACTGTCTGGATAACCGCCAGAGGCTAACACAACACCTAAAGCAACTCTATCATCCCACTCGCTACTCATGTTACTGAGGGTGTTGTCTAAAGCAGCCAGACACAGCGCAACTAAATCGCTTTTCATGCGCATCATGATGGGTTGTGTTTCCGGGTCGCCAAAACGGCAATTGTATTCCAGTACTTTGATAGTTCCATTTTTGCTGATCATTAATCCTGCATATAAAAAGCCGATGTATGGAATACCATCATCTCGCATACCTTTTAAAGTGGGGTTAATGATCTCATTCATCACTCTTTGATGAATTTCTGCTGTTACGATAGGTGCAGGGGAATAGGCACCCATACCCCCAGTATTGGGCCCTTTATCTCCATTGTCACGCGCTTTATGATCTTGAGATGTCGCCATTGGCAATGCATAATTGCCATCAGCAATAACTATAAAACTAGCCTCTTCGCCATCCAGAAATTCTTCAATAACAACTCTATGACCAGCCTCTCCAAAGCCATTGCCAGATAACATGTATTTTACAGCATCAATGGCTTGTTGCTCAGTGTCTGCAACAATGACACCTTTTCCTGCGGCAAGTCCATCGGCTTTAATCACAATGGGGGCACCTTTGCTTTTGATGTAATCAATAGCAGCTATGGTATCAGTAAAAGATTGATATTCAGCAGTGGGGATTTTATGTCGTACCATAAAATCCTTACAATATGTTTTAGAACCTTCAAGTTGAGCGGCTTTAGCCGTTGGCCCGAAACATTTCAGACCTGCATCAGTAAAAGCATCGACAATGCCGATAACTAAAGGAACTTCTGGACCTATTATGGTTAAATAAATAGCATTTTTTTGGGCAAAATCTAGCATTGTAGAAATATCATCGACATTAATAGTGATATTTTCTATACCTTTTTCTAAAGCTGTCCCTGCGTTACCTGGGGCAACAAAAACCTTTGAAACTTTTGCTGATTGTTTGACTTTCCAGGCAAGGGCGTGTTCACGACCGCCACTACCAACGATGAGTATTTTCATGCTGTGTCTTTTTAAAAGAGAATAATATTAATGTCTAAAATGGCGCATACCGGTAAAAACCATGGCAATGTCATGCTCATCTGCAGCTTCAATCACTTCATTATCGCGCATTGAACCACCTGGCTGAATAATAGCAGTAACACCTGCCTCTGCTGCTGCATCAATACCATCTCTAAAAGGAAAAAAAGCATCGGAAGCCATAGCAGAACCAGAAACAACAAAACCCTCATCAGCTGCTTTTATTGCAGCCACTTTGGCAGAATAGACACGACTCATTTGACCTGCACCGACACCAATAGTCTGATCATTTTTACAATAAACGATGGCGTTGGACTTAACAAACTTTGCTACTTTCCAAGCAAATAGCATATCTGCCATTTGTTGTTCATCTGGTTGCCGTTGGCTGACTACTTTAAGATCTTGTAAGGAGACTTCGCCAATATCTTTATCTTGTACTAATAGACCGCTAGCGACACGTTTAAAATCAAATGCAGCTATGTTGACGGGACTCCATTCTCCGCACTGCAATACTCTGACATTCTTTTTTTCTGCGAGTAGTATTTGGGCTTCAGGGCTTATTTGTGGTGCAATAATGACCTCTACAAATTGACGTTTAATTATTTCTGCTGCGGTAGTTTTGTCCAAGGTTTGGTTAAAAGCGATAATGCCGCCAAAAGCGGAAGTAGGGTCAGTAGCATAGGCTAAATCATAAGCATTTAAAAGAGTATCTGCCTGTGCAACACCACAGGGGTTTGCATGTTTAACGATGACACATGTGGGGTGCTCTAAAAATGACTTAACACACTCCAATGCAGCATCAGCATCGGCAATATTATTATAAGAAAGTTCTTTGCCTTGTATCTGCTTAGCCGCAGTTATAGTCCCTGATTTAGGGTTTTTTTCACTATAAAAGGCAGCCTTTTGATGCGGGTTTTCACCATAGCGGATAGATTGTGTATGATGAAATTGTAGGTTGAGTGTAGGCGGAAACTGGACTTCATTGGCTGTGCTCAAATAAGTTGAAATAGCGGTATCATAACGAGCGGTATGTTCAAAACTTTTCAGTGCCAGTTTGAATCGTGTTTGTTGGCAAATATTAATAGCATTATTTGTTAGCTCATCTAAAATGACAAGGTAATCAGCAGGGTCAATAACGACAGTCACATTGTCATGATTTTTTGCTGCTGCACGGATCATGGTAGGGCCACCAATATCAATATTTTCAATGGCTGTAGCTAAATCACAATTGGGATTAGCAATGGTTTGCTCAAAAGGATAGAGATTAACGACCACTAGATCAATAGCATTAATGCCATTAGCTGCCATGACCTCATCGTCTATGCCTCTACGTCCTAAAATACCGCCATGAACCTTGGGATGTAAGGTTTTTATCCTGCCATCCATCATCTCTGGAAAGCCAGTGTAGTCAGATACTTCGGTAACTGTTATCTTATTTTCAGCTAATAGTTTTGCAGTTCCCCCTGTGGAAAGTAGTTCTACACCGAATTGGTCGAGTTTTTGACAAAACTCAATAATGCCAGACTTATCTGAAACACTGATCAATGCACGGGATATTTTTTTGTTCATGTAGCCTCAAAGAGTATTATGCGGTAGAAAATGGTGTAATGTTGAGAATAACAACACTATTACTGAGGTCTCTTAATATTTAAGACAAACCGTAGAGTTCAATTTTTTTTCGTAAGGTGCTACGACTTAAACCTAAAATATTGGATGCTTTAGTTTGGTTTTGCCCGCAACGGTTTAAAGTAATTTCAATCAGAGGTTTTTCTACTTCGCTGATAAGCATTGCGTGAAGTCCCGTTGTTTCATAGGCATTCAATTGGGCAAAGTAATTTTCCAGTGTTTCTTTAACATGAGACGATAATGGGACTGGGTTTTCTTTTTTTGTTATTTTGATGATTTCAGCGGTTTTTGGCATTGAGTAATTTATAAAACTAATTTTAATTAATACGCTAAATCAATATCTGAAAATACAGAGTTAACCATAGCAATTTGTTGAGATGGATCTAATACTTGAAAAATTTCTTTTTCCCGCTGTTTGGGAATAGAACCTAAATGTTCAAAATACCAGCCAATGTGCTTTCTGGCTATTCTAACACCGTCATTATTTCCATAAAAACTATATAATTGTTCCAGATGCGTATTGATGGTCGATTGAATTTCTTTAATCGTTTGTTTTTTAGGTGTTTTAGAGCTATTGAGTTGCTGCAAAATTTCATTAAAAACCCATGGTTTTCCTTGCCCTGCTCGACCAATCATTAAGCCATCTGCCCCCGTATAATCCAAAACAAACTTGGCTTTTTTTGCACAGTTAATATCGCCATTGGCAATGATAGGAATGTTAACAGATTGTTTGACCTGTTTAATAGTTTTATACTCAGCTTCACCATTAAACTTACAAGCACGCGTTCGACCGTGAACAGTTAACGCAGCAATACCCGATTGTTCTGCAATTTGCGCTATTTTTATGGCATTTCTATTATCACTATCCCATCCTGTGCGAATTTTAAGTGTTACAGGAATGTTTACAGCATTGACAGTACATTCTAAAATTTGACGCACTAATTTTTCATTTTTGAGTAAGGCAGAACCAGCAGCAACAGAACATACTTTTTTAGCAGGGCAGCCCATATTAATATCAATAATATCAGCGCCTCGTTGCTGATTAAGCAAAGCAGCATCGGCCATTTGTTTTGGATCGGCACCTAAAATTTGTACTGAACGTATACCACTTTCACCATTATGATTTGATTTTAATAAGGTTTTTTTGTGGTTTTGCAATGCTGGGTTAGAAGCTACCATTTCAGAAACAGCAAGTCCTGCGCCAAACTGTCGACACAATTCACGAAAAGGTCTATCCGTGATTCCTGCCATAGGGGCAAGAAGCAGATTATTTTTAAGAGTGTAACAGCCTATTTGCATATTTTTAAAGATAGAATGCGATTTAATTTTTAATTTACTTTCAAATCTTTATCATGTTCATCCGTAAAGATAGGGTTGGTCTTATCTTCTTTATTGAGCTTAGAAACTTCATCTGGATAAATATGCCAAAATGACTTATCAATAGATGCATTTTTATAGTTTTCTTTGTTTGCATGGGTGAACGGACACCACCAGTTTTCAACAGCTTTAACCAGATAAGCATGCCATTCCATTAATGCGACACTGTAGGGGCAATAAAGGGTACAGTTGGCAATCCAGTATAATTTTGATTGTGCAAAGCTCAATTTAAAAGAACCATCCATTTTTATTTGGTTTTTGAGTGAATAACGATGGCTACCTCTGTCTGGAATAAAATCACCCCATTTTTTTAGATTCTTAGCACCGCAAAAAATCATACTATAGTAAGTAGAATATGCACTGGCAATAATAAAGGGCAGGGTAAAAATGGGTAAATAAACTAATATTAGTCCTATAGATCTGGATAAAATCGACATTTGTTTATGATTAGCACCAATTTCAATTCTATCAGCAGCACATTGTTCACAAGCTTTCATTTTTTCTTCTCGTTTATGGGGGGTAATAATTTATTGGGATTAAGTAAGCGATAAATACTTAAACAGCCTTCACAGCAAAAACTTTGTTGTCCATCTTTAGTTTTTAGCTTAAATCCTGGTATTTCTACAGGCAGATTACAAAGTAGGCATCTTTTTTCTATTGGTTTCATTGAGTCCAAAAGCCTCGGTTTTTTCTTACTAATAAAAACTAAGCCATTGATTATATTTGATACTTGGCATAATAGTATTAATGTAAGTAGATTTACTAAATATAGCTATAGAGAATCTGGCTGGCTATTATAAACTGTTAGAAACAGAACAGAAATAGGTTTTTAAATATTATGAGTCCTCATTCTGTGTTATGTACTCTTGCTACCACTAAGGAGGCACCATTCTTCTTGACTGACTGGTGACGCTAATTGAATATTTTGTACCTGATATGCTTTTGTTACTGATTCAGCTTGCTCATTTAATATACCTGACAGGACCAGTTTTCCTTTAGTTTTAATTAGTTTAGAAATAGGTTCTGACAGATCACAAAGCGGTTGAGCCAGTATATTTGCCAGCACAATATCTGCTTGAAATGGGTTGAACTGTTCAGACAAATAACAGGTTAATTTATTTTCAACTTGATTTTTTTTAGCATTGTGATGTGTTACTTCTATTGCTTGAGGATCTATATCAATAGCATGGGCTTGTTTTGCACCTAGTAATAAAGCAGCAATGGCTAAAATCCCTGAGCCACAACCATAGTCAATGATAGTTTTATTACTTAGCTCATGGTTTGCCAACCATTCCAGACACAGTGCTGTGGTTGGGTGGGTGCCTGTGCCAAACGCGAGACCAGGATCTAATGTTAAGCAAACGGTGTCCGTTTCATTCTTTTCTTGTCCTGTTGGGCATACCCATAAAGAATCGCCAAATTTCATTGGCTGGTAATGGTCCATCCAGGTTCTTTCCCAAACTTGATCGGCTAAAATTTCTTGATACCAATTTTGTAGAAAGTTGTTTTTAAAACGAGAAAATAATAAAGTTCTTACCCGTTCGGGTTCTGCATCCAGTTCAAATAAAGCGATGACTTTGGTGAGTTGCCATATTTTTGTTTCTCTAAGTGCGAGTTCATAAATGGGTTGGTCTTCTGCGTCCATGTAGGTGACTGAGACCGCACCGAGTTCACTAAAAAAGTCTGAAACCTCTGGAGTAGTCTCTTTATCTGTAATAATGGAAAGTTGATGCCAGGCCATGAAAATAAGAAAAATGTAGTTTGGGTGAAATTATTAAACTATAAAATAATAACTTTTCTTCTACCCTTTGAGCGGATGAATAAAGCCTAAATCCGTGACTTCAATAACTTGGCATCCTGTACCGTAGTGAAATCACAGATTCAGCTAAAGACTAAGAAAGCCCCAGTTTCTTTTCCAAATAATGAATATTCTGACCGCCAGATGCAAAGGCACTGTCCGCCATAATATCAATTTGTAATTGAATATTGGTTTTTATACCTTCAATAACCATTTCGCTTAACGCTGTTTTCATACGAGCAATAGCACTATCCCTATTATCACCATGAGCAATTAATTTGCCGATCATAGAATCATAATAAGGCGGTACTTTATAACCATTGTAAATATGTGTTTCACAGCGAATACCTGGACCACCAGGCATATGAAACTGCTCAATGGTGCCAGGACATGGCATAAAGGTTTTAGCATCTTCAGCATTTAATCGGCATTCTATAGCATGTCCAGAGAAAGTGATTTGATCCTGAGTTTTTGATAATGGTTCGCCCGCTGCAATGCGTAATTGCTCTTTAACAATGTCAAAACCTGTGATCATTTCTGTGACAGGGTGCTCTACCTGTACGCGGGTATTCATCTCTATAAAAAAGAACTCTTCGTTTTCAAATAAAAACTCAAAAGTACCTGCGCCTAAATAACCAATATCTATGCAAGCTTTGGTGCATTTTTCTCCCATTTGCTTGCGTTGTTCTTCAGTCAAGCCAGGTGCAGGGGCTTCTTCAACGACTTTTTGGTGGCGACGCTGCATCGAACAGTCTCGCTCCCCTAAATGAATAGCATTACCATGGCTATCAGCTAATATCTGGAATTCAATATGGCGAGGATCTTCCAGAAATTTTTCCATATATAAGGTGTCGTTTCCGAATGCCGCACCCGCTTCAGCTCTTGTAAGCGATATGGCATTCATTAATGCCGCTTCTGTATGAACAACACGCATACCACGACCACCACCACCACCAGAGGCTTTGATAATAACCGGGTAAGCAATACTTTGAGCCATTTTTATATTAGCATTGGCATCATCAGTTAATGGTGTTCCATTACCTGGAACACAAGGGATGCCGGCAGCAATCATGGATTTTTTAGCCGCAATTTTATCGCCCATCATGCGGATAGTATCAGCACTTGGGCCAATAAAGGTAAAACCACTGAGACTCACTTTTTCAGAAAAATCAGCATTTTCAGAGAGAAATCCATAACCAGGGTGTATCGCTTCAGCATCAGTCACTTCGGCAGCACTGATAATGGCAGGTATATTTAAGTAACTTTCTGCTGAAGAGGCAGGGCCTATGCAAACGGCTTCATCTGCAAGCCGAACATGTTTTAAATTCCGGTCAACATCAGAATGAACGGCAACGGTTTTTATTCCTAATTCGCGACAAGCACGAAGAATCCGCAGAGCAATTTCTCCACGGTTAGCAATTACAATTTTATCGAACATATATTTATCTGCTCTATAGGTTATTCAATGATGAATAAAGGTTGGTCATATTCGACAGGTTCAGCGTTTTCCACCAATATTTGTTTAATAGTTCCGCTTTTATCGGCTTCTATTTGGTTGAGGATTTTCATTGCTTCAATAATACACAGCGTTTCGCCTTCACTGACTGATTGACCGACATCTACAAAAGCAGGTGAACCTGGAGAGGCTGAGCGATAAAAAGTGCCTACCATAGGTGATTTAACAGGATGACCACTAAGTGTGGCTACTGTAGGTGTGGGCGCCACAGGCGTTTCAGCTATAGGTGATGTAGCAATAGGCGCGGTATGAGCGACTGCTGGCATTGGTGCAACTGCTGAGGAATAGCGATTAATACGGACAGAACCTTCTGCTTCCGTTATTTCAATTTCTGCAATGTCAGATTCTTCAATTATTTCGATTAATTTTTTTATTTTTCTAATATCCATCATTTAATTTCTCTCTAATAAAATATGATGAGCGGCTTGTAAGGCCAATTCGTAACCATTGGCTCCTAGTCCACAGATAACGCCAATGGCAATGTCTGAGAAATAGGAATGTGTTCTAAAGGATTCGCGAGCATGAATATTTGATAAATGTACTTCTATAAAGGGGATTTTAGTGGCCAGTAATGCATCGCGAATAGCCACGCTGGTATGAGTAAAAGCAGCAGGGTTGATAATGATAAAATCAACTTGATTTTGGCAAGCAAGATGAATGCTGTTGACAATTTCATGCTCTGCATTGGATTGATAAAAATTCAGCGTATGTCCGTAACTTTCAGCCCTGTTTTTAACAGTTTTTTCAATATCTTTTAAGCTTTTGTCACCATAATGATCAGGTTCACGCACACCCAGTAAATTAAGATTTGGTCCATTAAGAACGGTAATTGTTGACATTAAGTTTTATCTCATTTTTGGGTGCTATGGCAATTCTCTCTAATTTACACCGTTTTGTCCAGATATATGTGATTTATCATAAGATAGCGACAATATAAGGTGATTTTGTGCTGTTTATTGCTTATTTTGTAGCAGTAGTTTGATCAGTTGTCGTATTTTTTTACTACTAATCTCCCCAGGTTGTCGGTAAATTATGGTTCCAGATTGATCGACAATTAGGGTAAAAGGAACGGTATCAAAAATATTACCCAGTTGTCGAAAAAGCGATACATTTCCATCGCCAGCAATGAGCATGGGGTAGTTAACAGGATTGACAGCAAGATATTGTTTTACACTTTCTGCCTCTTCCACGGCAATACCGATAAACTGCACCTCTTTATCGCTAAACGCATTTTGTAATTTAATAAATTCGGGTATTTCTTTTAAACAGGGAGGACACCAAGTGGCCCAAAAATTGATGATGCGTATTTTATTATCCCACTGAGAGATGCTTTGTTGCTTACCATTAATATCCGCTATGCTAAATTCAGGTAATTTGTCCGTACTTGATTTGGCTTGTGTTGGATTAGCTTGAAAGAATGGGTCGATGGTTTCGTCTACAGCAAAATGTTGTTGTACAAAAATACCAACGGAAAGAGAAATAATAGCAGCAAAGATAATCAATAAATTATTATTATTCATAACTTAAAAGTTGATTTATACCCGATAAAAAAGTATCGCTGTCTTGATAACCAATGACTCTAGCATTTTTTTGTTCCTGTTTGTTTGCTGTAAAAAAAATAATAGCAGGAGGACCAAACAGATTAAATCGTTTTAACAGCGCCTTATCGTCTGCCGAATTTTTGGTAACATCTGCCTGAATCAATATAAAATTGGACAGTGCTTGTTTTACCCTAGCATCTGTAAATGTAAATGCTTCCATTTCTTTACAAGAAATACACCAGTCTGCATAGAAATCTAACATCACCCATTGTTTGTTAATGCTAGCCAGTTCAAGTACTTGTTCTAATTCTGCAATGGAATCAATTCTAGCAAAATGAATACCCTCTTTTTGTTGCTGACTGATGTTATTTGCTAACCCTTTTAAGGGCTGTAAAAGATGGGTGTTACCCATGCTTAAACCAATCAATAATAAAATCCCGTATATCAGCATCAAAATACCTGTGCCTTTCCATAACTTATTCCAACCTGAACAGCATTCCGATAATGGCTCAAGTGCCCGTAAATAGATGGCTGGAATAATAAGTAAAGTAGCGCTTAACAGCATGGTAATGGAAGTAGGGAGTATTCTATCCAACATCCAGACTGCAACAGCCAGCATTAAAACGCCAAAGATAGCTTTGGTATAATTTAACCAATGTCCTGCCTTGGGTAATAATTTTCCTACAGATGCACCTAATATCAATAAAGGTATCCCCATGCCTAAACCCATGAGGAATAATGCACTACCTCCTAAAACAACATCCCCTGTTTGACCTATATAAATAAGTGCTCCTGCTAAAGGTGCGGCAACACAAGGACCAATAATAAGAGAGGAAAGTGCGCCCATGATAGCAGCACCTAAATAAGAGCCATTGCGATGTCGGTCACTATTGTTATGAATTCGAGCTTGCAGTGATTTGGGTAATTCTAAGTTGTAAAAACCAAACATAGAAAAGGCAAGCAAAATAAAAATGCTACTAAAAACCACAATGATCCAAGGTTCCTGAAAAGCAACTTGCAGGTTGCTACCAAACAATGCGGCAAGTATACCAAAAACAGTATAAGTAAGTGCAGAGGCGATAACGTAGCATAAAGACAGTAAAAAAGCCTTACGCCCAGTGATTGATTCACCTTGACCGACAATAATCCCTGATAAAATTGGGATCATTGGAAAAATGCAAGGCGTAAAAGCTAGTAATAAGCCAAAGCCGAAAAAGCTGAGTAAGATAAGGGCAAAAGAGTCACTTTTTAGCGATTGAAATATTTTATCTTGTTCAGATAATGCTTGTTTTGTTATGGGCGTTGAATTTTTTTGTATAGAAATAGCAGATATTAATGGGATTTGTAGCTCTATGGATTTTTCCATAGGTGGATAACAAACACCTCGATCAGCACAACCCTGAAATTCAGCTAATAAGGTAATGCTTTCTGCCATTTGAGAATTTCTTAGTAATGGAACATCAAAACTGAGTTCACCATGAAAAATCTGAACATCACCAAAGATTTCATCATGATAAGGTTTGCCTTGTGGAATACTAAAGTCACCAAGCTGGACAGTTGCTGTTTGATTAAGTGAAAGCTTGATCTTATCTTTATATAAGTAATAACCCTCTGCAAGCACCCAGTTAAGATGAAGAGTATGCGCATCTTTAACCGTTGCGAAAAATTGAAAAGCTTGTTCGGCAGGTAATAATTCATCTTGAAAAAGATTGCGTTTTAAATTTTTAAATTCAGCCGACAGATTATTAAACAGATTGGCTTCGATATTGTTGACTGTTTTGGGTAAATTTGTAGCGGCTAAGTTTATAGAAAATGTTTTTTGTTGCGGAGGGTAGCAAACGCCAATATCAGCACAGCCTTGATAGCTCACCAGAATGTCTAATGAATGTAAGTTCTGGTGGTTAATAATGGGGGCGCGTATTTTTAATTGCTCTCGATATATTTCTACGTCACCAAAAAACGCATCCTGTTTAGATTTTCCTGCTGGAATTTCCAACATACCTAATTGTATATTTTCAGATATTGAAACAATATGGGTTTTGCTACGATATAAATAATAACCTTCAGCAATATCCCAACTGACTTCAAGTTGATTAGCATTTATAGCCTTAGCAGAAACAGTGTAAGCTTGTTCTACAGGTAATAATTCAGTAGTACCTATGGCTTGAATTTGTTGTGATAGAACAATAAAAAAAGCAAAGAAAATTATTTTGTAAAAAGGCATGTATCTATCCATTGTAGGTATTCAGGAAGCCCAAGCTCAATAGGGACGGCGATAATTTCGGGAAGTTCATAAGGATGTATCTGTTTGATTTTATTCTCTATATTTTGATATTTGCTAGAATGAGATTTAATAATAAGCAAATGTTCCTGTGAACATTCTATTTTACCCTGCCATTGATAGATAGAGCTTATACCAGGGACAATATTAACGCAGGCGGCTAATTGACCGCTTATCAATTGTTCGGCAATATCTTTTGCTGTTTTTTGCTCAGGGCATGTACAAAGAATTATTTGATACATTACTCGGGTAAATTGATTTAAAATGTCCATTATCCTAGAAATCAATTCAGTATGATAGCCAGAGGTTAAAATGAAAGCAGTTCAAATAATTTTTTTGTCTTTTTTAATCGTTCCTTTTGTAGAAATATATTTATTGTTGCAATTGGGCAGTATTGTCGGTGTGTTTCCGACCGTATTATTAGTAGTTTTTACTGCGGTTTTAGGCGCATGGTTGTTAAGGCATCAGGGATTTTCTACCTTGCAACGGTTTCAGGCTAACTTAGCAAAAGGTGAAATTCCTGCTTATGAAATGATTGAAGGCCCTATTTTATTGGTTGGCGGTGCATTACTATTAACCCCCGGTTTTGTGACTGATGCAATGGGTTTTGCCTGCCTAATACCGCAAGCACGCAGAAGGCTTGCCCGCTACGTGATTGAGAAACAATTGATTAATATGCAGGCTGGATCACCTTTTCAACAACCTCCACAGCAACCAGAGGGTAATGTGATAGAAGGTGAGTTTAAAAAAGATGAATGATTAAAGACTCAGGACTAAAGAAATAATGGGGGCAGGCTACTTTAATTTAAAAATTTTGAATTTAGAGCTTAATAAGAGCATCAATACAATAGAGTATGTTGGTCAACAATTAACAGGACTTTATGCATCAGAAGTGTTGACAATACTAACCTATTTCGGACAACAAGCTGATGTAAAAACACCGGTATCGTTCCAGTTTACTTATTTCTGAGTTTTTGTTTGGATTGATTATGACAACACTCATTGAAGCCATTTTAGAGATTCTTGACAGGCTGTTAATCAATAGTAACCTCTATATAGTGTCCGACAGCCTACCCCATTTTAGTGGTTATATTGATAGTGAATTTCGTTCAATGTTCGTTGCAAGTTACTTTTCGGATAGACTAGGTACTAGGAAGTCAGAAATATTGTTTGATTTTATAAAAATAAAGAATTCAGGTATGTTTAAAAAATCGGTGTATATTGATGATAAAGAGGTAAATTTTAAGAGTCCAGCTCTTTCAAATACGTTGACTATAAAATACCAGACACCTATTAAACTTAAAAAAGAATTAATTAAACTCGGCATACTAAATAGCTAACAAAAGCATCCAGCGGACAGTTAAAAGCGGCGTTTCGTTTTGCTACACTCTGCTTTTAACTGCCGCTGATTATGGGCGTTAGAATAAAAACAAATGTATCAGCACGAATGGAGGAAAAAGCTTGTAAACCTTATAGGCAATACTATAATGGTATTACATTTTTTATTGGAGTTCCATTTATGCGAGTAACTACAAAAGGACAAGTCACTATACCCAGAAATATAAGAGAGGTTTTAGGAATCATACCCGAAACGGAAATAGACTTTAAAGAAGATAAAGGAAGGTTCTATATCGTTAAAATTGATAAACCAGAGATAAAAGGTAAATTCAAAAAACTTCGAGGAATTGCTACAGCAAATATGTCAACTGACGAAATTATGAGTCTGACAAGAGAATCATAATGAATGGTGTTTTGATTGATTCATGCATACTTCTAGACTTATTTACGGATGACCCTACTTGGGGTGATTGGTCAGAAAGCATACTTGATAGATATAGCCAAACTAATACTTTATATATTAATTCAATTATTTATACAGAAATATCAATTGGTTTTACCAATATCGAGGAAGTTGAAAAGGCTATTTCTGCACTTGATATTAAAGTATTAGAAATGCCACGTGAGGCACTTTTTCTAACAGGAAAGGTATTTTTAAAATACAGAAAAAACAAAGTAACAAAAAACTCACCATTACCAAATTTTTTTATAGGGGCACATGCATCTCTATCAAAGTTAGATTTAATCACCAGAGATTCAGCAAAGTATAAAACCTATTTCCCTTATGTTAAACTTATTCATCCTGATAGTTTTGAAAGGCATTGAAGCTTTTATTGTTTTTCGAGGTGAATTTTAATTCGCTTAGCAAATGGTTCTAACAATAGCTTCCAGCGGACTACCATAAGCGTCATTTTTTTTGCGAAGCAAAAAAGTGTGCCACTTTTTACGTCATCTGAAGCTGGCGTTAGGCTTTAAAAACACATATTATATTGAGGAGAAAATGTGAAACAATTTACAGTTTTCAAACATCCAACAAGAGAAACTTAAGCTATTAAACAAGGTTGGTGTTGGCCTGCCTTTTTCTTTGGCTTTTTCTGGACAATGTTCGCAAAAATGTGGGTACTTGGCAGTAGTTTGCTCATAGCTTTTTTCATTTTAGGTATTACATCTGCTTTATCTGGTGAAAGTGAGAGTATGGAGGGCTCTTATTAACATTACTTCAATCATTATTAGCATCGTTTTGGGTGTTAATGGAAACAAGTGGCGTGAAAAGCACCTTATCTCCAGAGACTTTGATTTAATGGATACTGTTACAGCTGCAAATAAAGACGGGCTGTTGCTCTTTTCCTAAAAAATACAAATACCAATTCAGATTAGGCCAATGGAAAATTAATCTTGGCAATTTTTTAATATATTACATACAATGTATGTATGATTAAGTTTGAGTGGGATGCAGTTAAAGCTTTAAAAAATGTGGAAAAACATGGTGTCTCTTTTGAGGAGACATCGTCTGTGTTTTACGATGAGTTTGCAGTACAGTTTTATGATGATGGGCATTCAGAGTTGGAAGAAAACCACTTCCTTATTCAAGGCATCAGTAATAATTCTAGAATGCTTATGATTTGTCACTGTGAAAAACAATCAGGAAATGTACTCCGAATAATATCGGCTCGAAAAGCTACAAAAAATGAAAGAAATTTTTATCATGGGTGATGAGTTATGAAAAAAGAATATGACCTATCAAGGTTGCAATCACGTAAAAATCCATATACAAGTAAATTAAAAAAATCAGTTACCATGAGATTAAGCGAAGATATTATTGGGTACTTTAAAGAAATGGCAACTGAATCTGGAGTACCTTACCAAAGTCTCATTAATCTATACCTTCGTGATTGTGTTATACACCATAGAAAAGTAGATATTTCATGGAATAATAGCCTAACAAAAAAATCCACTTGACCCTTTAAATCGTCACTTTAAATGGCAAATGATTTAGGCGTTATACATATTACTCATCGCAAAAAACTGACAAGTATTAAAGAAAGACGGTATTTGTCCCCATTATTCTTAATCCATATTTTAAGGTAAACAATGAAGAATTATAAAATCGCCGTTTTAGCGGGTGACGGTATTGGTCCGGAAATTACAAAAGAAGCGATTAAAGTTTTAAAGGTGATTGAAGAGCGTAATGATGTTTCATTTGAATTGAATGATGGCTTATTTGGTGCTTGTGCCTATTTTGATTCAGGTGATGCATTTCCTCAGCGCACAAAAGATATTTGTGATAATGCAGATGCTATCTTAAAAGGCCCTATTGGCTTGAGTCACGAAGAGTCAAAAAATATTCCAGTAGATAAACGTCCCGAACGTGGCGCTTTATTACCCATGCGTCGTCGTTACAATACTTATGCAAATTTCCGCCCCGTCTTTTTACCTAAAGCATTAGCCCATTTTTCACCTTTAAAAGCAGAAATTATTGGTGAAGGGATTGATCTAATTATCGTTCGTGAATTAGTGGGTGGTCTTTATTTTGGCAAAAAAGAAACCGGTGTTAATGATGACGGCTTGCGTTATGTAAAAGAAACGCTGGAGTATGACGAAGGACAAATTCGTCAGATTCTAATTCAAGCCTTTAAATTAGCCTGTAACAGAAAAAAAGTATTACATAATATTCATAAAAGTAATGTTCTAAAGTCGAGTGTATTATGGAATGAAATTTTAGAAGAAGTTGCCAAGGATTATCCACAAGTTAAAGTTATCAACATTCTAGTTGACGCGGCGGCGACATTACTTTGTCTTAAACCAACACAATTTGATGTGATGGTGATGGAGAATATGTTTGGTGACATATTGAGTGATCAGGGCGGTGGTATTTTAGGTTCTTTAGGATTAATGCCGTCTGCCTGTATTGGTGATGAAAAAGCCTATTACGAACCTTCACATGGATCAGCACCTGATATAGCAGGAAAGAATATTGCAAACCCCTATTCAATGATTGGCTCAGTCGCGATGATGCTGGAAAACAGCTTTGATATGGCTGCTGAAGCTAAAAATATCTGGGTAGCCATGCAAAGTGTTTTTGGCGATGGTTTTTCAACGGCAGACCTGTCAAAACCAGGAACAGATGTAAAAATGATTGGTACAGATGAATTTGGTGATAAAGTCGTTGAGAAATTAAGAGCGATGCCAATAGTTTAGGCTATCAATAGCCCCAAAGGTTTACCCTGTTTATCTGAATCAAAACCCTTATTTTGATTCAAACTTTAATGCTTTAAGAATGAGGACAAAAAGTATATGTTTCGTACCAAAGCCCAATCCATCAATGCATTAGCAGCCAATACACTGGTTGAAGAACTACAGCAATATTTTGTCCATCAGTTAGACAGTGTGGTTTGTCAATCGACAGAAAAATCTTCTTTTCAAGTCACTGAATGGTTTCGTGATGATGGACTGCATGGGGGAGGGGAGCGCTATGTAGCAAATAATGATCAGGTTTTTAACCGTGCTTCTATTAATGTCTCTCAAATTCATTATGATGATCTTGGCAATAAATCGCTGTCGTCAGCCACTGCAATTTCAACCATTATTCATCCATTAAATCCCCATGCTCCATCTGTCCATATTCATTTTAGCTGGACAGAAATGAAGGATGGCAGGGGGCATTGGCGAATGATGGCTGATTTAAACCCAGCCATAGAAAATGCTGACGCAACGCAAAGTTTTATTCAGAGTATAAAAAAATCAGCTTTAAACATATATCAGGCTGGAGCAGAACAAGGGGATAGGTATTTTAATATCCCAGCACTTGGTCGACATCGAGGAGTTTCTCATTTTTATTTGGAAAAGTATTCAAGTGGTAATTTACAAGCTGATTTTAATAAGGCAAAAAGCATAGGAAAATCTACTATGGAAACGTATGTAGATATTATGTATAAAGCTATTCAGCAGTATCCTGATCCAACAGATGACGACTATAAAAAACAACTTGCTTATCATACTTTATATTTGTTTCAAGTATTGACTCTGGATAGAGGAACAAGCTCTGGATTATTAGTACATAATCAAAATGACCTTGGCATAATGGCCTCTTTACCTGCATACATAGATAAAGAATTACTGACTGCATGGCAAGTAAAGCTGGCATCTCCACAAGATAAACTACTGACAGACATTATAAAGGTATTGCCCAAACAATCACCTTGTCCAATTAACAAGCAGATTAAGTTAGCTTTAGCAGAGGTAGTACGACAACACTATAATAAATACCCTAAAGCACTTTCCTTGCAAGCACAGGGAAATGTTATTCCACTGTAGCTAAAAAATAATCGCTAAAGACTATAAATAACAAAGATAAATAGTGACTTATGTTAAACAATAGCTACCTTTCTGAAAGTGTCTCTAAAAGCCAGTTCAACAGAAAAGAATTGTTTAAGATAAGTCAAAAAATAAGTAAAAACTATTCACCTAATAGACCAGTAAAGTTTGATAATAATCTGAACATGCCATTGACCCAAGCACAATTGCTTAAAGTCAGCCAGAATATCAAGCTGTATTACACCCCAAGAATCCTGTCAAATAATTCCACCCTAGCATTGCTTCCGATAGACCCAGAACATTTCTATGTCTATTGGAATTTAGTGGATAATCAATATAGTAATACCCATCAAAAGGATGACTTAAAACTTAGAGTGTATTCGCAATCTAAGAAAACAAAACCAAAATTGGTTTATGAGTCAACAGTATCCTCCATGCAAACTCAACAAAGAATTAGTTTTCAGAAATCAGAAAAAGGGGCAATATATACTGCAAGTTTGGGAAAGTCATTAGATGCAAATAATTTTTTAGCTTTGCTTAACTCAAATGAAATTTATAGTTTTTATGAGGCACAGAAGCAAACTAAAGATAAAAATAAACTGCCTGAAAAAGTTGTATTATCAAAAATTAATACAGAGCAGAACAAACCCAAAGCTGTAAAATCACGTTACCCAAGTTCTAATCGTTCAAGCAAAGGAAAAACAATAGAGTGAAAAAAGGATTTTTAAGTTTCATACTACATGCACATCTACCCTATGTGCGACACCCAGAACATGAAAGTTTTTTTGAAGAAAACTGGTTATTTGAGGCAATAACAGAATGTTATATTCCCCTTATTAATGTATTTGATAGATTGTATAAAGATAAAGTCAAATATCGGATAACACTTTCTTTATCGCCCACACTTATTACTATGTTGAGCGATGAATTATTGCAAAAACGCTATCAAAATCACTTGCAAAAACTGATTGAATTAGCAGAAAAAGAAATAATAAGAACACGTAACAACCCACAAAATCAAAAGTTAGCTCGACATTACAAACGCTTTTATCTTAATGTCATGGATAGCTATACAAATCAATATCAATGTGATCTGTTATCCGCTTTTAAAAAACATTATCAACTAGGACAACTAGAGTTAATAACAACCGCTGCAACCCATGGTTTTTTACCATTACTGAATATAAGTGAAACCACTGTTTGCTGTCAGATTAAAGTAGGGTTAGATACATTTAAAGAAAAAATGGGGTTTGCACCGACAGGTTTCTGGTTACCAGAATGTGGGTATTACCCTGGTCTGGAAAAAATACTTGAACAAGCAGGTATTAACTATTTTTTTGTTGACACACATGGGGTAATGAATGCTTCTGTACAGCCAGTCAACAACGTATATGCACCGATTGATTGTGGCAATGGTGTTATGGCTTTCGCCCGCGACCCAGAATCTTCCCAACAAGTCTGGAGTGCAGGGGAGGGCTATCCTGGAAATTCTAATTATAGAGAATACTATAGTGATATAGGGTTTGAATTAGATAAAAACTATATATCCCCCTATATTCTAAAGGACGGAAAAAGAATCAATACGGGCATAAAATATCATCAAATTTCTAATAAAGGACAAGATAAGGCACTTTATAATCCAAGAGAAGCTCAAACTCAAATAAAGAAAGATGCAATTGATTTTATTCAAAAAACACAAAATCAAATTGACAATGTGGGGCAAATTATAGCGAGTACACCCATTATAGTTTCACCTTATGACGCAGAATTATTTGGTCATTGGTGGTTTGAGGGTCCAAATTGGTTAGAGCACGTATTAAGAATAGCAAACGAAAAAACAAATTCAATAGAAACAGTAACTTGTAGTGACTACTTAAAGAAACAAGTAAAACATCATCAGGCTATCCCTGCGTTTTCAACATGGGGAGAACAGGGTTATTGTAGTTTTTGGCTAAATGAAGAAAACGAATGGATTTATCCATTTCTTTATAAAGCAGCAGAAGAAATGGAACAACTGGTTTTGGACTTTAAAGACATTACCGTTTCTGCAAAACAAAAACGAGCATTGAATCAAGCATTAAGATCCTTATTATTAGCACAATCATCAGATTGGCCCTTTATTATGAAATCAGGAACAACCACTGACTATGCCAATAAAAGAATCACCGATCAGTTAGCACGATTTAACTATTTACACGATTGTATACGCAGAAACAAAATCAATGAAGAATATTTATTAGCCCTAGAAATAATGGATAATATTTTTCCTAACATTGATTTTCGTCAGTATAGTCAAATAAACCATTAGAGACCTGAGCATAACTCTGGACGGAAAGAGGTGGCACATTCAGATGCAAAGAAGCGGCTCAAGCAGAAGTGGCACATCCAGATGCAAAGAAGCGGCTCAAGCAGAAGTGGCACATTCAGATGCAAAGCAGCGGCTCAAACAGAGGTAGCACATCCAGATGCAAAGCAGCGGCTCAAGAGGTAGCACATTCAGATGCAAAGAAGCGGCTCAAGCAGAGGTGGCACATCCAGATGCAAAGCAGCGGCTCAAAAAGAGGTGACACATTCAGATGCAAAGCAGCGGCTCAAACAGATAACCACGACATAAATTAAATCTAAACTAACATTTGCAAAGAAGCGGCTCAAGCAGAGGTGGCACATTCAGATGCAAAGCAGCGGCTCAAACAGAGGTAGCACAGCCAGATGCAAAGCAGCGGCTCAAGAGGTAGCACATTCAGATGCAAAGAAACGGCTCAAACAGATAACCACGACATAAATTAAATCTAAACTAACATTTTTTCTTTGGGTAATTCTTTGATAATTGCTATTTAACATAATATACATTATGCGAAGTCATAGCTTATAAGATTTTCTGCCTCTGCTTTGTTGACATGGTATAAAATCCGCCTCGCTCCCTCCATATTTCCACCATCCCTGGCGGTCAGCAGAGATTGTTCCAGACAATCTTACTGCATTTCCACTTACTTTAGCCCTGAGTCTTTAGTCTTTAGTCTTTAGTCCTGAGTCTTTAGTCCTGAGCCCTCCTTCCTCCTCAGTCTTTTTTGACTTTAATTGAATGGGAATGTATAAATAACAAGTGATTATAATTAAAAAAAACATAACAATTATTAAGAGAGGATGGTGACATGAAAGAAAATTTTGAATTAACAACAGTTGATCAACAGTACAGTTTATGCACTCAGATTAGTAGAAAAATTCAGATTTTATTATCTGTTTTATTTCTTTGTGTAATTCTGCCTTCAACAGCCTTTGCACATAGAGGTTCTGCCACTGAAATTGACAAATGTCGAATTTTGGTAGGTGATGAAGTTATCCACTTTACGGCTTATACTCCTATGACTGGTGGGACGGGTTTGTGTCGTGTTATTCCTCATGTAGGGCCGGCAGATTTGGTTTTTGATTACGAAGGTCAAAGGTTACGGAAAACAACAGTAGAATTTGAAATTACCAAAGAACCAGAAGGAACCCGTATTTTTTATCAGCAACCAGAAAAAATCAAAAAAGGGACTGTGGATGCAAAAGTTGATTTTACTCCCTATGGAAAAGGTAATTATTTAGCGCATATAACAGTAGAACATAAAGGGGAAAAAATGGATTCACACCTGCCTTTTTCGGTAGGTTTGGAATCTGCGGAAGAAGAAATATCATTTATGGTTATATTCCTATTGATTGTTCTAGTCGTGGTCGTTTTAGCGATGATAGTTATGTCAAGATCGAAGAAAAATAAAGAACCTTTAGACTAAAGACTCAGGACTAAAGACTCAAGACTAAAGACTCAAGACTCAAGACTAAAGACTAAAGACTAAAGACTAAAGATTAAAGATTAAAGATTAAAGACTCAAGGCTTAGGACTCAGGACTCAGGACTCAGGACTAAAGTAACTGGAACCTCTGTTACTATACGTCATTCCCGAAGTCTGTTATCGGGAGTCTCGTTTTAAACATCTGGATTCCTGCTTAGAACATGCAGGAATGATGGAGGGAGTGACGCGGATCTTATACCCTATTCAACAAATAACTCTGAATGAAAGAGGTTTAGTTGCCCTGTGTTTGGGGTTGATTTTGTTAGCATATTTTTTAAGCAAAACGACCAAGAAATAGCCGTTATTTTACCAAATACTGGTTGATTCGTCTATGGTTTTTGTTGGGTTTATTGTTATAAATCAGATGGTTATGGTGTTTTTAAGGCTTGACTAAGTATTCAATAAATAAATATACTGTAGAGGCGCCCTCCCCTACCTATCTTCGAGAATGACGTGGTAACAAATCTTCCAGTCACTTTAGTCCTGAGTCCTGAGTCCTGAGTCCTGAGTCCTGAGTCCTGAGTCTTTAGTCTTTAGTCTTTAGTCTTTAGTCTTTAGTCTTTAGTCCTGAGTCTTGAGTCTTGAGTTCTTACTCCTGAGTCCTAAAAAAAATCTCTAAACGTTGTTTTGATACATTTCTGAAAGAAGCATTATTTAACTTGACCCAAAGATTTGTTACAAAATAGCCATAAGGCATTATTGGTCCTTGCTCACTATAAAGGGTACTTTGAAATGGCGTTGCTGAATTTTGATGATGTGCAATATGATTTGATAAGCCTACTAAAGCATATTCACTAACACAAGACTGATTGACCCAGGCTAAACCATTTCTATCTTCACCTTGCCCCAGTCCCCAATGCTGAAAATAGTTAATCGTCTCAAGTAAACGTACACCAGATAAAGCCTGAATCAGAAAAATAAATGTAGCAACCCAGCCAAAATTAATAATGATAAGAACGATTAAAATAAACTCAACAAATAACCCCTGTAAAATCGTATTGGCAAATATTTTGTAAAAAAAAGTAGCTGAAGTATGAATATTGATCCTTTCCATTTCTAAAGACCAAGCGCAGCTAAAATGCCCAGTAAAAACACGTTTCCAGTAATCATTAAAGCTTTCATCTATCCGTGCAGTAGCCATATCATCAACTGTTGCTACTGTTAAATGATGACTGCGAAGATGGAAAGTCACAAAATGTTCATAGCATACGGTATATAACAACATTCGCCCCATCAATCTCATATAAAACTGGGGGCGGTGTATTAATTCATGTGCCACAATAATTGCAGAGCTTCCTGACGTAGTTCCAACCAGTATTCTCAAAACTATTAAATTAACTATTGAAGTGACACTACTATTTATTGAATGCCATTGTAATTGGCTGGCATAGATAAGCAATAAACTTATGATCAAAAAATGTATGGCTGTTAAAGCATATAAAATAGCATCGTAAAAAACAGGGGATACCACTTTTTTGTTATTGCAGGGGTTGATTTTAGGACTTAATAAATCTGCCAGAATAATTAACCAAAGCGGTAGAGTCCATGCTACTGCATTGATTACACTATGAGGGCCTGTATATAAGAAAATAAGGACAGAACAGGGGAAATAAAAACAGGCTAAATACTTTAAATGATTAAACACAGCAGACTGCCTAACCTTGATGAAAAGAATATTTATTTGCCAAATATGTCACAGGCATTGCCAGTTTAAATCTAGCCCCTACCAATCGCAGAGAACTATAACCACAACAAATTCGTCGCCAGTGCTTATCAACTATTACACTATCTGCAGTCATATTTTGAATCTGATCTAAATACAGTTTAATAGCTTTTTTTGCCAAGTAAGTATGACCAGAAGCATAGTTATCAATAGATATATGAATGCTAACAATAGTTGGGTCTATATCCCAATAACGCCAGTCATCCACCAATTGCATATAGCTTTTGCCTAAGCCACTTAACTCGATTGCCATATTGAGTCCTAATAATTCAGGTAAGAATTGTATTGGAAAATAAGATAAAGCCAACATATAAACTGGCAAATCAAACGCACTATTAATAAATCCCGGATGATTTATAAAATCCTTACTATGAACGGCAGGAACCGCTATAGAGAGACTATCGAGTAACTGTTTAAAAATATAAGGATGGTTTTGTTGTAAAACACCATTGCCAATTTCATCTCGATAAATACCAAACAATATTTCACCGATGTCCGCATTGCTCTGTTTTATAGCCAGACTATTCTGTAGCCAACAGCCATCAATTAATATCATTGGTGCAACCTGCTCTAAGCCCCAAAGATAAGCGGGTTTAGATATTTTAGGCCGACCTTGTAAAGGTTGATAAGCCCTCATTTCAGTATAATAAATTTCTGCAATATATTTATCAAACTGTTCATGGCTATACCTTTTAAAAGGAATATGAGAAAAAAAATCACAAACCTGCAACAACCTTTTTATTTTATTAGTGACCGATAACAATACATCAGGAAATAAGTCAGCATTAACAAGATAATAATAAAGCGCTCTATTATTTATTTTTTGGTATCTAGCAGTTTGGCGGGTTAAAACTTTTGCCAATAAACCAGCGTTAGATAAGTCTTTTTCTACTACCTCTGTTGTTAACAGAATATTACCATCACTTTTTAACCATCTTAGTAATAGCTCGCGCTCCTTACTATTTAATACACCTAACATAGGGCCTTTAAAATCGAATAGCTTTAACAGTTTACTATTCTCCGGCTGGTTTATATCAACAAATTTTGAGTTTTTTAATGCCTGTAAAAATGCCTCAGAATTATTTGGCATATTAGAAAACCAGTGATCTAAAGAAACCCCCTCAAGCAATGTGTTTTGATGATGACCAAGTGCAGCTATCGCTTTCTGTTGAAATAAAGATGCCACCTTCTGTGCAATAGTCAGTTGCTTCTCAAAGAGTTGAGACAATTGATCTCTGCAAATTAATATTTGCTGTTGAAAGAGAAAAAAACCATATTGTATTCTTCGCCATAACGCATCATTCTGTTGCTTAAATAAAGCCAAATAGTCTGATATACAAATAGATAACGCTTTTTTTTGTACTGTAATTTTCTGTTGTCTTTGCTTAAAAAAATCAGAATTTAATTGATGATCAGGAAAACAAATTTCAATCAATGTTGGCATTTGCAAAAATGCCAGAGTAAAGCCTAAAATTTCTGGGAACAATAACCGTGGAAATTGCATTAAAGAAAGTTGAATTGAAGAAAAGTTAAAAACCTCATCTAAAACATCCTCTTGTTGTGCAAATTCCTGAGTGTACAAAGGGGGTTGTTTAACACCTAGCCTCAATAATAGTGATCGATATGAAACATCTAAACTGATTTTTTGCTGATCATTCACAGTAAAACTATAAAATAAGGACATTAGCTGTAATGCCACCTTATTCTGACTACAAGAAACTTGAAAAGTATTTTTCAACCAGCAGGGTTGACTTAGTTGAATAGCGGTAGTTTGTCTAACACATTCCAATTGATTATCTAAAACCGAAAAATGTTGCGCTAACGGGGCAATTTTTGTGATCTTTAATTGAGCTATTGATTTAACATCATAGCAATGATCAATAGATGAGCCATAAAAATGCTTAGCAACATTTAACTTATAACAGATAAAATCATAAGCTAAACTAGAAACTTGATATTGTTTTTCAGGTTGATTCAGTAAATAAAATAACTGCCTTGTATCAATATTATCAACTAAACTCAAACCATCAAAAGAAGGCTTAGATAATGACGTTTCAAAGGGTGGGGAAAAAACATGTTCACGATTATTCATGATCTAGTTTTTATATGAAGGGATAAACAAAGGTAAGCCAGTGCAGATTAGCCGAGTTATGCTATAAACCAGACTAAGAACACATTCAAATTAGCAAAGTTTTTAGTCAGCCACACTCAGTAGATATTTTTCAACACCGGTTGCATTTGCAATGGCCAATTCTTTTGCAATGATCTCCTGTTGTTGCATATATTTATCAACACTGCTTAATTGAACAGGTGCTTTTACAATATCAGGCCTTGCTTTAAGGTATTTTTCTACACCACTTGGTTTACTATTTTCCTGCTGAGATAAATATTTAGCAACACCTGAAATTGCATTTTCTTTTTCAAGCAATGCCTTATCTTCAAGGTATCTTTCAACACGCGTAGATCCTATACATTCTACTTTTTCAACATCGGAGCTAGGACGATTCTGCAAATATTTATCGACCCCTGACGGTCTGTTATTAATTGCAATGGCTTCTTGATTCTGAACATATTTATCAACCGATGATTCAGAGTCATTGGCAGGAATAAATTCACCCTCTAAACTTTTATCAAAAACAGATGCGGCAGCATCAACCATCGACCTGACACTGGCTACATATTTTGCGACGCCACTGACCTCAGGCTTATATTTATCCGCGACCTCTTTTTGTATTACATACTTAGCAACACTACTAGCCTTAGTTACTAACTTCTTGGCTTGAACTTGTTGCTGTAAATATTTTTCTACACCACTCAATTTCGGTGCAGTTTTAGCCGCTATTGCCAGACCTGCTAGATATTTTTCTACACGACTTAATTTTGGTTTTTTGCTAGCTTCAACAATTTTATTAGCCAAATATTTATCAACACGGGTTACAGTAGGCCTGTTTTTTTCTAACTCTGCCTGCTTCTTAGCATATTTCCCTACCGCTGATAATGTTTGATCACTCTCTGCATCCAATTCAGCCATACCGAGTGCGATTCTTGCTTCTGCTTCAGTAATCACGGCTGCTTCTGTTTCAGCTACTAATCTTTTTTGGGTAAGAATAGCCTGTTGTTCTATATATCGTTCAACAATCATAGCTGCCTCTCTCTTTTTTTCTGCAACCTCTTGTTCAAGCTGATATTTCGCTACACCAGACAAACTAGAACTTACTCTAGCAGCAACAATTTTTTTAGCTAGATATTTGCCAACAGTTGTTGCTTCTTTAGTGACATTTTGAGAGACCATATACTTATCAACACCACTCAAAACAACCGGTACTTTTACAATCTTAGCTTGTATTTTTAGGTATTGCTCCACACTACTCATTGGCACAATGTTTTTAGCAACAAGCAACTGTGCAGCCATATATTTATCCACACCACTAGGTGCATCCTCTAATTGATTTTTTACATATCGAGAAACACCAGAAACCACAGTTGTTTCAGTGTTATCCAAATAATTTGAAACGCCTGTTTTAACAAGAACATTATCTAAATATTTTTCCACACCAGAAGAACCTGTTTGTACAGCAAGTACATTATTTTCTTGCTGACCCAAATATTTATCGACACCACTAATAACAGGTAAATTATCTACATATTTTGCAACAGTTGTTAAACCGTTCAAACTATCTGAAGAAACAGGAGAAAGTGTCTCAGCCCTGTAAATTTCAGAGTCTGGTCGTTTTTCAGAAAAAAACGGAAACGCTGCTAAAAAACCACTCATCGAATTATCCCTCTTTTACTCATTATGTTGGAATCAGACAAATCTTTTGCAAATGATACACCAGAACAAAAAAACTTGTCAGAGAACATTATCAACAAGAAAACTAACTTTTCCATTTTCCAGAAGACAATGTAACTTACTATAACTGCATTGTCTTTAGAAAAGGATTTTTAATTAGTAAACCCTTAAAAAACACAACAACCACCTGATTTATAACAATAAATTAAACAAAAACCATAGAAAAAAACAAGCAGTATTTGATAAAATAACGCCTATTTCTTAGTCATTTTGCTGATAAAATAGACCAACAAAACCAACCCAAACACAAAACAACTAAACCCCTTTCATTCAGAGTTATTTGTTGACTAGGATAAAGAGCCACTTCACTCCCCCATAAGAAACCACCAAAAATCAAGGAGTCTTTCGTCTTTTGTCTTTTGTCTTTTGTCTTTTGTCTTTTGTCTTTTG
Organism: Methylococcales symbiont of Iophon sp. n. MRB-2018; assembly: GCA_003666325.1. Classification (GTDB taxonomy): domain Bacteria; phylum Pseudomonadota; class Gammaproteobacteria; order Methylococcales; family Methylomonadaceae; genus QPIN01. The sequence goes on along the minus strand of QPIL01000111.1, from coordinate 3,248 downwards.
TCTTTTGTCTTTTGTCTTTTGTCTTTTGTCTTTTGTCTTTTGTCTTTTGTCTTTTGTCTTTCGTCTTTCGTCTTTCGTCTTTCGTCTTTCGTCTTTCGTCTTTCGTCTTTCGTCTTTCGTCTTTCGTCTTTTGTCTTTTGTCTTTCGTCTTTCGTCTTTCGTCTTTCGTCTTTCGTCTTTCGTCTTTCGTCTTTCGTCTTTCGTCTTTCGTCTTTCGTCTTTCGTCTTTCGTCTTTTGTCTTTTGTCTTTCGTCTTGAGACTCTTTCGTCCTTTTTAAACCGCTGCTTCTACAAGCTCTCTGATTTCACTAGCCGCTTCCGCAGGTGATGGCGCACCGTAGATGGCTGCACCAACTACAATGATGTTTGCACCTGCACGTACTACATCTTGTACTGTAGTTTGGTTGATGCCACCTGCAATTGAGATACGGACATCCAAGCCTAATCCCAAGATTTCTGCCAAGTCATTAAATGGTGTTTCACCTGCTGCTTGTGCATCTAAGCCAGTGTGTATACCTATAACTTGTGCACCTGCCTCTACAGTGGCAGTAGCACAGTCTGCTTTGTCAGCTACATTAATTAGGTCAATTTGTGCTTCTGCTCCGTGTGCTTTGGCTGCTTTAATCACGCCTGTGCATGTCGCCAGACCTGATACACCGAGCACAGTACAGATGTCTGCACCTGCTGCGTAGAATGGTGTAGATTCGTATTCGCCTGCATCCATTGTTTTTAAGTCAACTAAAAGTAGTTTGTCAGGAAACCTTGCTCTTAGCTCTTCTACTAAAGGTACACCATTGTGTTTAATACATGGGGTGCCAATTTCAAAAATATCAACATAAGGGGCTACTTCTTCTGCTAATGCAACTGAGGCATCAAAATCTAATGCGTCGATTGCCATCTGGATTAATGGTGTTGCCATGTTATGTACTCCGAGTTTTAAAAAAGAAATTCTTATAATTATTTTTTGCAACCGAAACTTTAAATCAGAATATGCGTATATGTCAATTATTCAAGCTGTTAAATACCAAATATTATTAAGTATCCCTAAGCGATTAGAGTTTAGGGTCAATAATACAAGGTTTAATTATCTAACCGCCCTACCCTTTGATACAAAAAATAAAAAGTGGATAGCCAGCAAGGGCTTTTAAGTCCTCTCCAGTAAGCTGCGTTTGCCCACCACCAGAGAGGGTAAAAATGAAAAATAGAAAATGGCATAAACCCAAAAAAAGTTAAAACCCCCAAACTTGAATACCTTACTTTTTTCTGCCATCATAGAATATCATCTAATCATCTTTAAGCTTTTCCTCTTTTTCAAACAAGCTTAATCATATTTCAACACATACGAGGCATACAATGGCAGGTCGCAACCACTTATTCATTCCAGGTCCCACTAACACACCACACGAAATTTTAAGTGCCATGCATCTGCCAATGGAAGACCATAGATCTCCTTCATTTCCTAAACTGTTTAAACCTATTCTTGAAGACTTAAAGAAAATATTCAAAACAGAAACAGGTCAAACTTTTGTTTTTCCTGCAACCGGTACTGCAGGTTGGGAAATTGCTTTAACAAATACGCTTAACCCAGGTGACAAAGTATTAATATATCGTTTTGGACAATTCAGTCATTTATGGATGAGCATGGCTCAACGCTTAGGTCTTGATGTAGAAGTAGTTGAAATTGAATGGGGCAAAGGCATTCCTCTTGATGCAATGGAAGCCCGTTTAAAAGAAGATACAGGGCATGAAATCAAAGCAGTTCTAGCCACGCATAACGAAACGGCAACTGGTGTAACCAGTGACATTGCTGGAGTTCGTAAAGTCATGGATGCTGCCAACCACCCTGCCCTTTTATATGTTGATGGCGTGAGTGCTATTGCCAGTATTGAATTTCGCATGGATGACTGGGGTGTTGACGGGGCTATTAGTGGCTCACAAAAAGGTTTTATGTTGCCCGCAGGTGCAGCCATACTTGCCTTTAGTCAAAAAGCACTAAAATGCACTGAAACAGCCACTTTTCCACGTTGTTTTCTGGACCTTCAAGACCAAATGGCGCAAAACAAAGACGGTTATACGCCTTACACACCGTCTACACCCATGTTACATGGTTTGCGTAAATCAATTGACCTGTTACTTGAAGAAGGCATGGAAAATGTTTATTCTCGCCATTTCCGTTTAGCAGAAGGTACGCGTCGAGCTATTACCGCATGGGGATTAAAACTCTGCGCTCAACCAGGTTTTGAATCAGATACTGTGTCTGCCATTGTAGTACCAAAAGATAAAGATGCGCGTGATGTTATTGCTACAGCATATAGTAAATACAATATTTCTTTAGGTGGTGGGTTAGCTGAACTAATGGGTAAAGTGTTTCGTATTGGACATATAGGTGATATGAACGATGTATCAATGCTGGGTGCAATTGCTGGTGTTGAAATGGCTTTATTAGATAATGGCATTGATATTACAGCAGGGAGCGGCGTAGCAGCAGCGATTGAATATTATCGCTCAACTGCGAAATAAATCATTTAAAGCACAACGAAGGGAGCATAGCAGACTATGTGACCTAATCTGTTACCGCACATCACTCCCCAAATCTGTTACCGGGAATCTAGTTTTAAACACCTGGATTCCTGCTTAGAACACGCAGGAATGACGGAGGGAGTGAAGCGGCTCTTATACCATTTATCATTGAATATGGTATAAAACCTTAATTTTTAAACCTAATCTCCCTTGTGTTCTTTCTACCATATTGTTACCCTCCTTGGTTGCTATCCTCCTTGGATTAAATTCGTCAATTACAGTGTCAAAAAAATGCTAAAAACAAATATTACTCGCCTTATTATTACTACCCTGCTACTGGCATCGGGTTTTTTATTCAGCAGCGCCTCACAGGCAGACTCACACGACTCATTTAATACCCAATGGCGGATGCCTGCGGGTGATCTGACTCTGACCTTCCCTAGTGAGGGCGGTTACAGCATTAATTGGGGCGATGGCACTGCCGAACAAGAGATTACCAGCAATAACCCTACGCATACCTACACCGCTGCTGGCGACTACATAGTCACAGCCACAAACACCATCACCCGCTTTAACTTGAATAATGATGCGGATGCAGGGAAATTAATAGACATACAGCAATGGGGAACTGCCGAGTGGACGAGCATGGAGCGTGCATTTCGTGGCGCCAGCGCGATGACGATGAGTGCAAGCGATAGTCCAAACCTTAGTGGGGTAACGAATATGTC
>QPIL01000012.1 GCA_003666325.1 Methylococcales symbiont of Iophon sp. n. MRB-2018 | reverse complement strand
AGCGCAAACTGTGTAAAAGACGAGCAGCCATAGAGCCTATCATTGGACATCTTAAGTCAGACTTTAGATTATCCAGAAACCTGCTTAAAGGGCAGGTTGGCGATGAAATTAATGTGCTGATGGCTGCGAAGTGCCTGGAATTTGAGAAAGTGGCTAGTAATGGCCGATATTTTTTATTTTTTGCAAAAAATACGCTATTTTTTTATAAAAAACCATGGTTTTTTGTTGTGTCATGTAAAAACTTAAAATCAAATAGAATTTAGCTGTTTTTAGGCTGATAGGGGTGGTTTTTGGTTTGGGTTTTTAAGGGTTGACTAAATAGTACAGAATTATCTAACCTACTAATCCCACTCCCTCCACTTCCCGAACAAAAAGCCATAGTCACCAAAGTTGAAAAACTATTCAACATCTGCGATAAACTACAAACCCAAATCACTGCCAATCAAACCTACGCCGAGCAACTAATGCAAGCGGTGTTAAAAGAGGCTTTTACTCATCAGAGCAACCCATTTGACTTTTGATACCATTATAGTATCATATTTCCATGAATGATAAAAAACTACTCGCAAAGATTTTTCAAAACCCAATAAATTCTGGCATTCATTGGGCGGATATTGAGAAAATGCTAAGAAAAATAGAAGGGCTGGATGTGATAGAGGGTGCAGGTTCTAAGGTTGCCTTTTATAAAAAGCAAAGCGAATTAAGTATTCATCGTCCGCATCCATCTAAAGAGTCATTGCGTTATAGAGTTAAACTTGTTCGTGAATTTTTAATTGAAATAGGCGAGGTGTAATATGATGGAATATAAGGGATATACGGCAACATTGGAATATGACGAGCTAGATAAAATCATTGTTGGCAGGGTTCAAGGGATTAAGGCGATTATTGGTTTTGATGGACTGAACACACAAGAACTACAAACCAAGTTTCGTGAGAGTATTGATTTTTATTTAGATGCTTGTGCACAGCGTGGCACACAGCCTAATAAACCTTACTCAGGTAAGTTTATGGTGCGTATGCAGCCGAGTGAGCATGCAATTATTGCGCATCACTCAAAAGCAATGGGTATGTCAATCAACACTTATGTGGTTAAAAAGGCACTTGCTGAGAATTAACGGTTTAAAAATTATGACTACTAAAAAACAATTATCAGAATCCGATATTAAAGCAAAGTTCATCACCCCTGCGTTATTAAAAGCAGGCTGGAATGAGCAAACGCAAATCCGCCGTGAAGTGTTTTTTACTGCTGGGCGGATTTTTGTTAAAGGCAATTTTACCTTACGAGGCAAAGGCAAAAAAGCCGATTATATTTGTCAAGTTTCACCACGTTGTACCATGATTTTTTAAAAGTTCAGCTCGAAACATATCGGGTGGTTTTCTAAAAATTTGTGGATTTATTCTATACCAACATTGGACGGCTTCAAAGGGCGTTCTAA
>QPIL01000013.1 GCA_003666325.1 Methylococcales symbiont of Iophon sp. n. MRB-2018 | reverse complement strand
TTGATTATAAACACTCAAGTGCAAGTCATCATTTAGGCGTATCTCATGATAAGTTAATAACGGATTATGATATTGGTGTTTTACAGAATGAATATCAAGATTACTTACAGTCTATGATAAGGCAAAAGCATATTGAAATCTTGCAAAGAAACACGCACAAAGGTTTACCCCCGAAACATATTAAAGGTTTACCCCCGTGCGGAGGTGATAATTTTATTAAAAATCTGAGTGATAAGATTGGTAGAGATTTGAGTTTTAAAGGAGTGGGTAGACCTAAAAAAGGGTAGCGTCCCCTTATTTCCCTTATTTCCTTATTTCCCAAAAAGGGTAGCGTCCCCTTATTTCACTTATTTCGTTGGAGATTATCGAACACCTGCCAACAGCCGCTGATTTGGTCGTTAGCATTAAAATAAAGTATGGATAAATAGCCATATTTTTGTTACTCTGTACTTATGAGTAAATCAAACTTTGAATGGGATGAATCAAAAAATATTGAAAACCAGCGAAAGCATGGTGTTTCTTTTAATGAAGCCCAATTTGCGTTTATGGACGAAAGGCGTGTAATTGCAGAAGACTTAATTCATAGTAAAGAAGAAAATCGTTATTACTGTTTTGGTTTAAATCAAGACAAGACAGGAATTCTAACCGTTCGTTTTACTTATCGTTCTGGGTGTATCCGAATTTTCGGTGCAGGTTATTGGCGAAAAGGGAAAAAAACTTATGAGCAAACAAATTCAATATAGCAATGAACCCATTGGTGAGTTTAAATTGGTAACAGACTTTTTACCATCTCCTTCTGAATTGGCTTTAAAAAATAAAAATACAAAAATCACTATTTCACTTAGTTCTGATAGTCTTGCTTATTTTAAAGATGTTGCGGAAACACATCATATGCAATATCAAAAAATCATTAGGCAATTACTTGATGAATATGTTGAAAATCAAAGAAAAATGCTAACAAAAAAATCCAGATGACCATTTAAAGCCTCACAGTTTTTGCTATTCACAAAAAACCGTGCCACTTCAAATGGGGTGGCATCTTATTTAGGCGTTAGCACCACAAAATAGAATTACTCAAATAATTTCAGGGATTACATCCGCAATGAAATAAGGGGACGCTACCCTTTAAATAAGGGGACGCTACCCTTTTAAATAAGGGGACGCTACCCTTTTATTTTAATTTTTTAGTAAAAACAATAACTTATGACTATAGAAGCACCTAACAAATCATTCCAGCCGACCGCTAACGCGGCGGCTGAATTCAAACGTTAGGGGTAAAAAAATTCTTACAAATTCGCATGGGTAATAAAGGGGACGCTACCCTTTTATCTGTTAAAATACACCTATGCCAAGACAAGCCAGAAGCGTATTTGCTAATATCCCACATCACATTACCCAGAGAGGCAATCGCCGTGGTGATGTTTTCTTTTGTGATGCTGATAAAGACTACTATTTA
>QPIL01000014.1 GCA_003666325.1 Methylococcales symbiont of Iophon sp. n. MRB-2018 | reverse complement strand
GTCCGTGCATGCGTGTGTGTGTGTGTGTATGTGTGTGTGTGTGTATGTGTGTGTGTGTGTATGTATGTATGTATGTATGTATGTATGTATGTATGTATGTATGTATGTATGTATGTATGTATGTATGTATGTATGTATGTATGTATGTATGTATGTATGTATGTATGTATGTATGTATGTGGAGGGTTTCATAAAGGAGGGGAACCGGCGATCCCTCCTCTGTGAGAGTGGTAAAAATAGTACTGCCAGGTTGCAGCTGCTCAATGTGTTATTATTATAGTAGAAGGTATGCCATATGAACCCTGTGGTGCTTCTTGCTTCCCTCGCAACTGCATGTATGCCCTAATACATTAAGATTTGGCACTGACCATAATGCTCCTATCAATATTAAATTTTTGTGTGTATTATTCAATAGGTCAGCGTGACCGGCCAAGAGGAGTCCCCAATGAAAGAATGACTAAAGATAACCGAACTGTGAAGATACCACTCTCTCTGTTACCAGAGACACTTGCAGCAGTGCAACTATATCATTTAAGTGGTGGTTCATTGTCTCCTCCCGGAATATTTGGTGTCGATCCACTTGCTTTGGACTCTGAAAAAGACAAAATTAGACATGAAGCCTTAGTGAAGACTTTCCCCTTGGAACATGTTTTCTCTTCAGCAGTTAATGGTGACGAAAAGCCATTTAAGGAAGCATTTAAGTTTTTTTTTTATGTAACAGAGCGACTCTCTAGCTAGAGCCTTGTGAGCCCAGTTATTAATTAGTCCACACGTATAATTATACCCTAGCTATGTTAGTCATACAGGGGGGCGAGCCTGAGCAATGACAACATCGCAATTGGCAATTATGTTAACAGTGGTCCAAGCTATTGCTATACTGCATCAGCTCCTCTGAGCACCACCACCTCTGCTTGACCAGCCTCCTGCCTAGTAGGTGGTTCCATTGATATTACTGTAGAGTCTTCCTTTTAATAATACCCTAGTCTTACCAGATGAAGTTTATATGCCTGAGGTTGGCTGCAGGTGAGATGTTAAGTTCTGCCATGGTAGCCATTGCAGTCAAACCTCCCAACAACGGGACTCCGAAAAGCGGCCAGACTCTCTACAACGGTCAAGCCGAGCGGTTACCTCTCTACTCCGAACAACGGCCAAAAGCTCGCCCCCAAACTTCTGACAACGAGACCACACCCATAAAACAAGGCCATGCCGAGACAAACAAAGCCACGCCCTAACCAATTTGCTCACAAAACCACACCCCAAGACATTGAGAAAGCTGCATGCAGCTGTCCTAAAAGAGGGTGTCATTGTTACAGTAGCTCTTCCCCCAAGATTCTTTGGAGAAGAGATGCATTTGAGGAGGCAGGTGTTAAAGGAAAGAAGAACTGGCAATGGATTCTTATATCTCTACAACGGTCAGAGCGGTCACCTCTCTACTCCGAACAACGGCCAAAAGCTTCGCCCCCAAACTGCAAACTCACAAAACCACACCCCAAGACC
>QPIL01000112.1 GCA_003666325.1 Methylococcales symbiont of Iophon sp. n. MRB-2018 | reverse complement strand
TCTTGGCATAGGTGTATTTTAACGGATAAAAGGGTAGCGTCCCCTTATTACCCCCTTATTACCCGGCGATTGCCTCTCTGGGTAATGTGATGTGGGATATTAGCAAATACGCTTCTGGCTTGTCTTGGCATAGGTGTATTTTAACAGATAAAAGGGTAGCGTCCCCTTATTACCCTTATTAGAATTCCGTCCCCTTATTGAATTCATATTGAATTCAGAACAAAACTTTGCTGTAAGACAAGTAATGAGGGGCGGACACTTTGCCCCGTTATTTTTTAAAATTAAGGCTGAAAGCAAAAACAAGGGAGTTGTTTTTGGTTTTTTCTACAGCCTCAACAGCAATTAAAGTATTATTCACTACACATTATTTACTAAAAAATTTTGTTGTTTCACGCTATCAATGGCATATTGAAACTTGTTTGAAAAGCTAAAACCAGGCTTGCAGACAAATCATTCAAATAATATTAACCACCAAAATCATCAAGCATAATATTTTCAGGATCAACACCATTATCAATCAACATATTAATGACTGACGAGTTCATGATAGGGGGCCCACACAAATAGTATTCACAGTCTTCGGGTGCTGGATGGTCTTTAATGTATTCTTCAAATAACACATTGTGAATAAAGCCTGTATAGCCATTCCAATTATCTTCTGCTAATGCATCAGATAATGCCGTATGCCATTCAAAATTATCATTTTCTTTCGCCAGCATATCAAAATCTTCAATATAGAACATTTCGCGTTTACTACGTGCGCCATACCAAAAAGTCATTTTTCGGGTTGATTTCAATCTTCGTAGCTGATCAAAGATATGAGATCTCATGGGTGCCATACCCGCACCACCACCAACAAATATCATTTCTGCATTAGTATCTCTGGCAAAGAACTCACCATAGGGCCCAGAAATAATAGTTTTATCACCTGGTTTTAAATTAAAAATATACGATGACATAACGCCTGGAGGTACACTATCTGATGCACCTGGAGGCGGTGTAGCCACACGTACATTTAGCATAATTTCCTTTTCTTTTGGATAAGATGCCATTGAATACGCTCTTAAAACTTCCTCTTTTACAGCAGAAACATAACGCCATAGATTGAATTTATCCCAGTCTTCACGATATTCTTCTTCAATATCCATATCGGCATATTTAGAAATATGTGGTGGACATTCTATTTGTATATATCCACCTGCACGATAATCAATCACTTCACCTTTTGGCAAATCAAGCACTAACTCCTTAATAAAGGTAGCTACATTGCTATTAGATTTAACTGTACATTCCCATTTTTTAACACCGAAAACACTATCTTCAACCTCTATATTCATGTCGTGTTTTACAGAAACCTGACATGATAGGCGCTCACCTTCTGCCGCTTCACGTTTGGTGATATGCGTTAATTCTGTGGGTAGAATTTCACCGCCACCTGAATGAATTTTTACTCTGCATTGTGCACAAGTACCACCACCGCCACAGGCAGAGGGTACAAATAAATCAGCATCCGCTAGTGCTGTCAGAAGCTTTACTCCCACTGGCACATGAATCTTCTTTTCGTTGTTGATCAGAATTTCAACGTCGCCAGAGGTTACTAATTTGCTTTTGGCACCGATAATAACAAATACCAGCGCAATCACGATTATCGTGAATACTACAACCCCTAATGCAATTTCAAGCATTATTAAATTCCTACAGTTGAATTCCAGAAAAAGCCATAAAGCCAAGTGACATAAGGCCCGCGCTAATAAATGTGATTCCCAAACCCTCCAAGCCAGCAGGGATATCACTGTATTTTAGTTTTTCCCTGACACCTGCCATCACGGTAATGGCTAATGCCCAGCCAAAACCACTACCAGCACCATAAACAACGCTTTCTATTAGGTCATAATCACGTTCAATCATGAACAAGCTTCCACCTAAGATGGCACAGTTAACGGTAATTAATGGTAGAAACACACCTAAAGCATGATACAAAGCAGGGAAGAATTTATCTAAAACCATCTCCAGAATTTGTACTAAAGCTGCAATCATTCCGATACAACTTAGTAATGCAAGAAAACTAAGATCAACACCCGTAATCCCCATCCATGCTAAAGCATCTTCTTTTAATAAGACATGGTAGATAATGTTATTAGCTGGTACCGTAATCACCTGTACCACCATCACAGCAACGCCTAAGCCCATTGCTGTTGATATCTTTTTAGAAACAGCCAAGAAGGTACACATGCCCAAAAAGAAGGCTAAGGCTAGGTTCTCAACAAATACCGCTTTGATAAATAAACTAACATAAGCCTCCATTAGTGATGTCCTCCTTCACCATGAGAAATAGCCATAATTTTAAAATCCGCAGTTTCATTTTGTTCAGGTTTCCACCGACGGAAAGACCAGATGATGATACCTATAATAAAAAAAGCACTCGGTGGTAATAACATTAAGCCATTAGGATCATACCAACCACCATCTTTAATTAATGGAAAAATTTCTATACCTAATAATTTACCTGATCCAAACAGTTCTCTAAAGAAAGCAACAATAATTAGAATCAAGCTATAACCCAAACCATTACCCATCCCATCCATAAAACTTTCAAAGGGCGGGTTTTTCATGGCGTAGGCTTCTGCACGCCCCATCACAATACAGTTAGTAATAATCAAGCCAACAAACACAGAGAGTTGCTTGCTAATATCATAAACAAAAGCCTTCAAGACCTGATCAACTACAATCACTAAGGATGCAATAATGGTCATTTGTACAATAATACGAATGCTTCCAGGAATATGGTTTCTTATTGAGCTGATAGCCGCACTTGAACAAGCTGTTACCGACGTTAAAGCCAACGCCATAATCAACGATGTCGACACTTGCGATGTGACAGCCAAAGCCGAGCAAATACCTAATACTTGTAAAGTAATCGGATTGTCATTAACTAACGGATCCGTCAATACCTTTTTTGTTTCACTATTTAAAATAGCACTCATGACGCTATCCCTCTTTTCTAATCTTATCCAGATAAGGTGCAAAACCTTCTGCACTCATCCAGTATTTAACCAAATTACTCACACCATTACTGGTGAGAGTAGCACCAGCCAAACCATCTACTTGAAATTCAGAGCCTGCTTTATTGGTATCTACAACACCCTTAATCAATTTTAATACCGGTTCACCTGTTTCATTATAAACCTTCTTACCATTCCATAAAGCACGCCAGTTAGGATTAACCACTTCACCGCCCAAGCCTGGAGTTTCCGCCTGATCATAAAAATTAATACTTTTCACTGTTTGCCCGTCCGCTTCTAAAGCTAAAAAGCCATACATAGTAGACCATAGCCCATAACCATGCATGGGAAGTATGATGGATTCAATCACCCCTGCATTTTTAATCAGATAAACTTTAGCAATTTTAGCCTTCTTTTTAATACTGGCAATGTCTTGTTCGCGCTTTAAGATTATGTTTTGTGCAGGATCCTTGGCGGCTTTTCTCTGATCGTACAGTGCCACATCCATACCATCAACATACTCACCAGTTTCAATGTTAATCAATCTTTCTTCGACCTGACTAGCAAAGGCTTGATGAATGTCTGTATCGTCCTCAAGCAAACCAGCAACATCAAGAATATTCTTCTTCATGTCCATCATTTTGTTTTCTATTTGCAACGGTCTTAATGCAACTGCCGCAAACGAAACTAGAATTGCACAAACAAAACAGAGCGCAAAAGCAATGGCAATTGTTTTTTCTAGGCTATCATTTGCCAAGGCAAGGACTTTGGTTTTATAGGCATCAAACTTTTGATAATACTTACAATTATCCAGGCGTTCTTTTATTTTATCCTTAGACATGGCGTTTCATCCTTCTTCTAATATTTGCCTGAACGACAAAATAATCAATAATAGGGGCAAACATATTAGCAAATAAAATCGATAACATCATGCCTTCAGGGAAGGCAGGATTAACTACTCTAACCAAAACAACCATAATACCAATCAGTACGCCATATACCCATCGCCCAGTATTAGTCATTGCCGCACTCACAGGATCTGTTGCCATGTAAACCATTCCGAAAGCAAACCCACCTACTGTCAAATGCCAGTAAAAAGGAAATGCAAACATAGGATTTGAATCACTACCGATAATATTAAATAACAAAGAAGTAGCGACCATACCGCCTAACACCCCTCCCATAATTCGGTAGGAACCGATTTTTGTATATAACAAAAATGCGGCGCCGATCAAAATTGCTAATGTGGATGTTTCCCCAATAGATCCAGGCATGAAACCCATGAAAGACTGAAACCAACCATAACCCGCTGCATGTACAGCTTCTAAACCGCCTTGAGCAGCCAAGCCCAATGGTGTCGCCATAGTATAGCCATCAACACCAACCCATACTGCATCGCCAGAAATAGCTGCCGGATAAGCAAAGAATAAAAACGCACGACCCGTTAAGGCAGGATTTAAAAAGTTTTTACCGGTGCCACCAAAAATTTCTTTACCAATCACAATACCAAAAGAAATACCTAAACCCACCTGCCATAATGGAATGTCAGGAGGTAGTATCAAAGCATATAACATGGAAGAAACCAAAAAGCCTTCATTGACCTCATGACCTCGAACTGTAGCAAACAATACTTCCCAAACACCACCGACCGCTAAAGTTACTATATATATAGGCAAAAAGAATAAGGCACCATGAATCATATTAGAAATGGGATTCATTGGATTGTAACCAAATAGTGACATAGGAATGCTACGCCAACTATTAGCCTCATCTACACCCATAGCTTCCATCGCTAGGTTGGCTTGGTACCCCGAGTTGTACATAGCCATCAAAACACAGAAAAATGTTGCTATCACAACAAAAGTCATCGTGCGTTTCAAGTCATTACCATCACGCACATGCGTTGTTCCGCGTGTTACCTCAGCTGGTGTATAAATAAAAGTATCAACCATCTCATAAAGACCGTAATACTTTTCAAGTTTTCCGCCTTTAATAAAATGCGGCTCTATACTATCTAAAATATCTCTAGCCGACATCACCCTTCCTTCTCAATTTTGGTTAAATTCGCTCTAAGCACGGGTGCAAAATCATGTTTTCCTGGGTCAACGAAAGAAAACAGAGACATATCTTCCTCATTTAATTCTAAACAACCTAGTAATTGAGCTTGATCGGTATCACCTACAACCATTGCTTTTAACAAAGGTGTTGCAAGAATATCCATTGGCATTACTGATTCAAAAACGCCGACAGGTACAATCGCCCTATTACTGCCATTTTTATCTGTAGTTAATGGAAACTGGCGGTTATCTTTACGATCCTTGCTAGATATGTAAATATTCATTGCTGAATATTTATTTTTGCCAGCAACAATCCAGCCAAATAACTCTCTATCCCTGCCTTCTTTAAGTACTGAAACCTGATTGCTATCACAACCTAAGAAAGAAAAGGCATTTGCAGCTTCATGACCAAATAACACAGAACCTGAAATCACTCTATTTTCAACATCTTCAAGTAGCCCAGAAACTAGATCAACTGTATTTGCACCTACTCGCGTACGCACTAAACAAGGTTTTTTAACACTAGGTCCTGCTAAAGAAACCACTCTTTCTATATTCAATTTACCAGTAGAAAACAAAGCACCGAAAGCGATCACAGCCTGGTAATCTATATGCCACACTTGCTTTTCTGTATTGACTGCATCAATAAGATGGATATGTGTACTAGGCAGTCCTGCCGGATGTGGGCCAGAAAACTCAGCTGTCTGTGCAACTTCATTTGAAGCTATATCTGCACCTGTCGCTTTACAAAGATAGGTTTTTCCTGTTGCTAATTTAGAGACTAAAGCAACACCAATGGCAAAATCTTTCGCCCTCTCTTTAATAACTACCACTGGATCAGCGGCCAGAGGTCTGGTGTCTATTGCGGTCACAAAAATCGAACTGGGAGCGTCATCAACACTTGGAATCTTGCCATAAGGCCGTGTTACAAACGAAGTCCATAAGCCAGAACCCAGTAGGTTCTTCCTTACCTCATCGGAGCTTAATTCAAGCAGATCTTTTTTATCATACTTTTTAAATACTTCCTCGTCAGTACCTTTCAGTTCAATCACTACTGATTGCAAGACTCGCTTTGCCCCACGATTAATCTCTTTAACGATACCCGCACCGGGTGATGTAAAGTTAACACCTGGATTTTGTTTGTCTGTAAAAAGAACCTGACCTAATTTGACAGCGTCACCAACAGTCACCATCATCCTAGGTTTTAGCCCCACATAGTCGTTCCCCAAAATAGCAACAGATTTAATCTTGTTGCCTTTTTTAATGACCTGTTCAGGCACACCAGTAATGGGAAGATCCAAACCTTCTTTAATATTAAATTGCATAGTTGAAGCCTGTCTCCCAGACAAATTACAGCAAACTCCCCTTAACTCATGAAGAGGCACTTTAAGTTAAAAACTCGCCTATTACACCATAAAAATCCTTTTTCCTCAACGCCAGTCGCTAATGTTTTCTTGTCTCTTTGCGCGCTTAAAACCATTTAACACTTATGATTTCTAACCCTGTTCTGGCTTTTGCATAGTTTTCAGGTGCTTTTATATTTGAACCGTTGCCAGTCCAGAGCAAACATTTTATTAGAATTTATTCTTGCTTGTAGTTCTATCTTTAAATCATCTATGTAGTCAGTTGTTAATTCTTGCCCTTTAGCAGCCCTTGCATCAGCTAAACCCGCTTTAACACCGGTCTTGATGGTCTCTCTCATAGAATATACTAGCTCAAATATGGCAGGTTTTCCATAGAAAGCATTACCCCAGCAGGGCAGTTTCTTCTTGTCGCCGTCACAGGTTCACGCCGAGTAGAATCCGAAAAACCACCACCAGATGGTTGTATGTTTTTTAAGGGTTGACTACTTATAAAGGGATTATTATCATTCGTTTTTTTTATAAATAGCGATTGTTGAACATGCTGTTGAAAGTAGTATAAAAAAAGCTAAAACTAACATTATTATTTCATCGCCCAACCCAGCGTAAAAAGTCATTCCACCCATAGGGAAAATTGAGCCTTTAAGCACTGTTTGTTTAAAGCTTGGAGCCTTGTTATCTATTAAGCCATCAGGTGTAACTATTGCGGTTATTCCGGTGTTGGTAACTCGCAGCATATACCTGCCTGTCTCCAATGCTCTCATTTGAGCTATTTGCATGTGCTGATGAGGCTCGGCTGAATCTCCAAACCAAGCATCATTAGTGACATTCACTAAAAAAGCAGCCTCTGGCATTGTGTTTAAAGTTTCACTGGCAAAGGCATCTTCATAGCAAATTGAGGTGGCAAATGGATAGCCAGCGGCTTGTAATAATTTTTGTTCACTACCCCCCGAAGAAAAATCCCCTAAACTTATATTTAATAATTTTAGAATAAAACCAGAGACAGGTTGTAAAGGTAGATATTCACCAAAGGGTAATAAATGATTTTTATTGTACTGCCCCTCTTGTTTACCCAGTGCCAGCACCGTATTAAAATGTTCATTTTTCTTTCCTAAAGTAGGAAGCCCAACAATTAGGGTCGTATTGTGTAATTTAGCCTGTGTAGAAAGAGGGTTTGTGTAGCTTTCTTTAACTTGCGATAAATAAGTTGGAATAGCAGATTCTGGCCAGATAATAATGTCTGCATCCCAGTTTTGTTCGGTTAAGTGTTGATAATCTAACAAGGTTTTTAATCTATTTTCTGGCAACCATTTTTGATCCTGAGCTACATTTCCCTGTATAAGCGCAACACTAATCTCCTCGCCAATAACTTTTGTCCACTGCACGGTTTGTAAAACAGAACCTCCACCCCAAATCAAAACGATATAAATAAATACCCACCTATAAGCTATTTGTTTTTTATAAGCAGCAACCAATATAGCCGCCGTTAATGCAAGAAAGAAACCTGTGCCATAAGAGCCTATAATCGGAATATAACCTTTTAAAGGTGAATATAACTGAGTATAAGCTATTTGTAACCAAGGAAAACCATTGATAAACCAAGTGCCCCGAAAATATTCTATAAACATCCACACAGATGGAAAGATAAAAATACATTGGTTGAAATATTTACTAGAAAGAAGTTGACTCGAAATAAATGCGGTCAATGCAGGAAATAAAGACCAAAAACAAATAATCAGGATGGTTAATAATAAAGCACCTAATACAGATGCCCCACCATAATCATGAACACTAATATAAACCCAGGAAATGCCGCAAGCAAATAGCCCAAGGCCATAAAGAAAACCTCGTAAAGCAGCACGATTAGGCGAACATTCCAACCAGGACAGAAAAGCAAATACTAAAGAAACAATAACTAGATATGAATAGTCAAAAGGAGCAAATGCTAATGCAAGGCAAGCACCCGCTAAAGGGGAAGATAGCTCCCAGCGCCACTTATAAAAGAAACTCATCTTATAGAGAGAAAAGGCTCTCAACACATAGCTCAACTTAATAATTTATTCGGTTTTATTTGAAAAACGGGGAATACCGATAATATCTTCTTTTTTCATCTGTACATATTGCAATCCCATTAAAGTAGAGTGGGTATCAGCATGCCCTACCCATGCTACTTCAACTTCACCGCGTAATTGTAGTCGCTTAAAATCAAAAATTGTGATTGTCCCGTCATCGACGTCAATGTATTCATTCAATAGGATCATCACCCCGTCTACGGAAACATTTTTGCTAAAAAATTTATATTTATTTCCATTAAAAATAATCTGTCCTGGTGCTGTCATTTCTTTTCTATACGCTTTACGCTTATAAAGAACATTATCTACGTCATAGGAAACTGTTCTAAACTCTATCGCTAAATAAACATGACCATCTACCATATCAGCCCGGACTACTTCAGCCCCTCCTGCTAAACGCATTTCAGGTAAATAAATATCAACCAGAGAAGATTCTTTAATAGACACAAAAACATCATTAATATTATTAATGGATGAATTGTTTTCCAGTTCAACTAATACACCTGTAATTGATAGGTTTCTTACAGAAACCCCCAATTCTTCTCCGCCGATATAAAGCAATCCGTAGGAAATTAGATTTTTCCTAAAGGGTCTTTTTTCATCTGACATGATATCCTGATTTATGAAGCAAACATTAGTTTAATTATAGTCTTTATAGATGATTTTTCACCTATATTTTCAACAAAGTATCTTGTGATTCTTGTTCTTATATTAATTTCCAGTATTAATTTACCTATTTTTGCTAATATGTACATCTCGTATCTTTAACAACGGAAGAATCAATGATAAATACTAGACACCGAGTTATTGCACTTTTAACAATATTATTTTTAGGAATTTCTATGTCTTCTATCGCTAGTGCCACTTCTCCAGAAGAAAACAGAATCGCGGGTGAAACCTTTCTTGCTGAAAATGCAAAAAAAGAAAACATCGTCACCACGGCTAGCGGTTTGCAATATGAGGTGCTGGTGCAAGGCGAAGGCCTTTCTCCATCATCTACCACTACCGTTACAGTCCATTACCAAGGGACTACATTAGATGGTAAAGAATTTGATAGTTCTTATAAACGAGGCTCTCCCACTTCTTTTCCGTTAAACCGAGTTATTGCTGGCTGGACAGAAGGATTACAATTAATGAATGTAGGTGCAAAGTATCGCTTTTTTATCCCTTCTCATTTAGCGTACGGGCAGCGGGGATCTGGTGCAAATATCGGCCCTAATTCAACCTTGATTTTTGAAGTTGAGCTAATTAAGTTTTAAGTTCATTGGTTTTCAATACACCACCCCAACGAGTAGTCTTCACGACGCATTGAAAATAACTTTCTTTTAAATAGTCAACCCTCTAAAAAAGGACTAAAGACCCCTTGATTTTTGGTAATTTCTTATGGTGTTAAAGTACTAGGCGGCCATTTGATGGGGGTTTGGGGATAAGACCCCAAAGGCTGCGAACCAAGCTAAAAGTTAACTCCAAATAAAAACTAAAAAAGCTTGCCTTTTAAGACAGTATCTGGATTTCTGCTTAGAACGTGCAGGAATAACGGAGGGAGTGAAGTGGCTCTTACACCCTATTCAACAAATAACTCTGAATGAAAGAGCTTTAGTTGCCTTGTGTTTGGGGTTGATTTTGTTAGTATGGTTTATCAGAAAAACGACCAAGAAATAGCCGTTATTTTACCAAATACTGCTTGTTTTTCCTATGGTTTTTGTTTGATTTATTGTTATAAATCAGATGGTTGTTGTGTTTTTAAGGGTTGACTAAATAGAGGGTTTTTCGCATACAATACAACATTCAAAAAATAATAGCACTATAAATAGATAGCTATAAGGACAAGCTTGGAATAAAACACTAAATAAGGGTGGTTTTTATAGAGGTTTATGCAGTAGATAGTGGGGTTGTTTGGTTTGGTTATTTTTTGAATATACTATAACAACAGGTTAAATAGAAATATCAGCTTTAATAGCCCTATGAAATTGATAGTCCTCAATCTCAAAGTCTTCAAAACAATAATCAAAAATTGAATCTGCTTTTCTTTTTATATTCAACGTAGGTAAAGTAAAGGGTTCTCGTGATAATTGCAGTTTCGCTTGCTGTTGATGATTAAGATATAAATGCACATCCCCACCTGTCCAAATAAAGTCCCCAGGCTCCAAATCGCACTGCTGCGCCACCATGTGCGTTAATAAGGCATAACTGGCTATATTAAATGGTAAGCCTAAAAATGTATCACAACTGCGCTGATAGAGCTGACAAGAGAGCTTTCCATTCGCTACATAGAACTGAAAAAAAGCATGACAGGCGGGTAAGGCCATTTTTCCTTTTTTTACATTTTCTTGGGCGCTAATAGATTCATCTGATAAATCAGACACATTCCATGCAGAAACAATAATGCGTCGACTATTTGGTGTTTCCTTTAGTTGCTTGATAATCCGTGCTATTTGATCTATATTTTGTCCATCAACGGTTGACCAAGATCGCCATTGATGTCCATAAACAGGACCGAGATTCCCATCCTCATCCGCCCACTCATCCCAGATTTTTACGCCATTTTGTTTTAAATAGGCAATATTGGTATCGCCTTTTAGAAACCAGAGCAATTCATGGATGATTGCTTTTAAATGAACCTTTTTGGTGGTAACTAAAGGAAAGCCTTGTTGTAAATCAAAACGAATTTGGTGGGCAAAAATAGATAGTGCCCCACTCCCCGTTCTATCTTCTTTTTGTACACCTTCATCCAGAATTTTTTGGAGTAAATGTAAATATTGTTTCATGCCATTAAATATTAACTAAATTAAACATCCAAGTTGGTCACATCTAGTGCATTTTTAACAATAAAGTCTCGACGTGGTTCCACCACATCACCCATCAGTGTAGTAAAGATCTCATCTGCAGCAATCACATCTTCAATTTTTACTTGTAGCATTCTTCGACTATTGGCATCCAATGTGGTTTCCCATAATTGCTCTGGATTCATTTCACCCAAACCTTTATAGCGTTGGATATGTTGTCCTTTTTTCACTTCTTTCATCATCCATTCAAAAGCCTGTTTAAAACTACTAACAGACTGTTCTTTTTCTCCCATACGCACCACCGACTCATCACCGAACAATTGAACCGTGTCTTCTGCATATTTTGCTATCCTTAAATAATCTTTACCTAGAAAAAAAGTACAATGTAAAACGAAGGTTTTTACAATACCATTGTGGCGTTTATCTACCACTACATCAAAATCATCAGCACTGTTATAGTTTGGTTTGATAGTGTAAACCGCTTTCACATTATTCTCATTTAAGCGTTGTTGCAGTTGCTTAAACCAGTGCATCATTTCATCCTGACTTTGTTTAATAGTATTACTTAATGCTTTGGAGTAAGTCATTTCTTCTAAAAACATAGCATCATATCGTCTGCTTAAGCGGCTAATAATCGAGATCACTTCTGCATATTCTGTGGCTAATATTTCTAGTCCCCGTCCTTGTATAAAGGGTGTTGATTTATTAGTCTGTAACTGTGCTTTATCCAAAGCGAGTTGAATCAAGTATTTATTTAAACCCGCATCATCTTTGACATAATGCTCTTGTTTACCTTTTTTGATTTTATATAAAGGAGGTTGGGCGATATAGATATAACCATTTTTTATTAATTCTGGCATTTGCCGATAGAAAAAAGTCAGCAGTAAGGTTCTGATATGCGAACCATCCACGTCCGCATCCGTCATTATAATAATACGATGGTAGCGTAATTTTTCTAGATTATATTCATCTTTACCAATTCCACAACCCAGTGCAGTAATGAGATTGCCCACCTCATCTGATGAAATCATTTTATCAAAACGGGCTTTTTCTACATTAAGAATTTTTCCTTTTAACGGTAAGATTGCTTGTGTGCGTCTATCTCTGCCTTGTTTAGCAGAACCACCCGCTGAGTCCCCTTCTACAATAAATAATTCTGATAATGCGGGATCTTTTTCTTGGCAATCCGCTAGCTTTCCTGGTAGTCCTGCAATATCCAAAGTTGATTTACGCCGTGTTATCTCTCTAGCTTTACGTGCTGCATCTCTCGCTCTAGCAGCATCTATTATTTTACTAATAATGGCTTTAGCAATTTGTGGTTGTTCTAATAAAAATTCTTGTAGCTTCTCATTCATAGTCGATTCAACTAATGGCTTTACTTCTGATGACACCAGTTTATCTTTGGTTTGCGATGAAAATTTAGGATCAGGTACTTTAACTGATAAAACAGCCGTTAAGCCTTCTCTGGCATCATCTCCAGTGGTTGATATTTTTTCTTTTTTAGCAAAACTACTGGAATCAATATACTGATTAATGGTGCGGGTTAATGCCCCTCTAAAACCAGCCAAGTGGCTGCCACCATCACGTTGGGGAATATTATTGGTATAACAAAATATATTTTCCTGGTAAGAATCATTCCATTGCATAGCCACTTCTATGGTGACACTTTCTTTCTCTACTGTAAAATGAAATACATCTTCAAACAAGGGTGTTTTGTTTTTGTTCAAATGTTGAACAAAGGCACTAATACCCCCTTTAAATTCAAAAACATCCTCCCTACTTGAGCGCTCATCTTTTATGGAAATCCTTACCCCTGAATTTAAAAAAGAGAGCTCTCTTAATCGTTTGGCTAAAATATCATAATGAAACTCAACATCAGAAAAAGTTTCTTTGCTCGGGAGAAAATTTATAGATGTTCCAGTTTCTTCTGTCTCTGCCACTGCTTTTAGTGGTGCTACAGGTTCACCCATTTTATATTTTTGTTTATGCACCTTTCCATTTTTACGGATTTCTAATGTCACTTCTTCAGAAAGCGCATTAACAACTGAAACACCTACTCCATGCAACCCTCCTGAAACCTTATAGGCATTATCATCAAACTTCCCTCCCGCATGTAACACTGTCATAATGACTTCAGCGGCCGATCTATCCTCTTCTGGGTGAATATCTACAGGAATACCACGACCATCATCAGATACCGTTACTGATCCATTCTCATGGATCACCACATCTACACCTTTACAAAAACCTGCTAAAGCTTCATCTATCGAATTATCAACGACTTCAAATACCAGATGATGCAAACCAGAGCCATCATCGGTATCGCCTATATACATTCCAGGTCTTTTCCGTACAGCATCAAGCCCTTTTAAAACTTGTATGTTTGAACTATCGTAAGTCTCACTCATATTCTTTCCTTTTACGTTCCATGTGGAACCAATTAATTTATTTCACTATTACACAGATACAATGTTTCCGTGTTCCACGTGAAACACCTTATAATCATTTAACATAGACAAATCACCAAAATTACTAAGCTCGGTTGTAGACATGAAAACCTGGCAGTTTAAAGCAGACAAATAATCAAGTAGTTTAGCCTTGTTAAGTAAATCCAGCTCTGCTGTAAGATCATCAATAAGCAAGCTAACAGAACTCTCTTTCTGTATGTTAATCAATTTAACTTGGGCCAACTTTAAAGAAATCATTAACAGTTTAAGTTGTCCCCTAGAAACATAATCTTTAGCTAGGCGGCCATCAACTAAAATAGAAAAATCACCTCTGTGGGGGCCACTATGGCTAAAACCATATTTAAGATCTTTTGCAAGGTCTGTCTGAATGGAATGCGCAAAACTATAAGCATCATTCCAACCAGAAACATATTGAATTTTAATGTTTTTTAAATCAAGAAAAAAAACACTCAGCTCTAAGAATAAAGGTTGTAGTAGATCAAGATATGTCTTTCTATAGTTTGAGACTATTGTACCGTACTCTGTTAGTTCGGTATCCCAAACATGGAGTTGATCAACTTGCTTGGATTTTAATAATGAATTTCTTTGTTGTAAAATTTTTTTATATTTTCGCCAGTATTTTAAAAAGTTTTCATCCATGTTAAATACTCCCCAATCTAAAAATTCACGTCTTAATTGAGGGCCCGCATCAATCAACTTGTAACTTTTGGGGTGAATCAACAATATAGGTAAGGTATAAGCTAATTCTGCTTTATGGCTATTACTTTGGTTAATACGTATATCGCTTTTTTCTCTTTCTAACTTTACACCTAAATGAACTAAATTATTACTCTTTTGGATGATTTGACCTGAAACAATGAGCTGTTGTTTTTCAAACTGAATAACTTGCTTAATATGTGTAGCTCTAAAAGAACGCGCCCTACCTAAAATAAAAATAGCCTCAAGTAATGAGCTTTTGCCACTACCATTTTCTCCAGTAATTAAATTAATAGCTAATGAAGGTTCTATAGTTGCTTTGTTAATATTACGCAGTGTAAAAATATCTAATTTTTTTAAACTCATAAGGAGAGATTAAAATCACAAGCGCATAGGCATAACTATAAATTTGTATGGTTTGGGTTCAGGCTCGTCAACAAAACAACTACTCCCATTGCTAGCAATAGTTAATACGGCTAATTCAGAGTCTAAATTACTTACAGCATCCAATAAATATTGGCAATTAAAAGCAATAGAAAATGGCTCATCATTGTACTCAATAATCATTTCTTCTTCAGCTTCATCTTGTTCAAGATTATGTGCATTTAATTTAAGTAATCCAATTGAGACCTGACAGTTAATACCTTTAATTTTTTCATTCGCCAGAATAGCAACACGGGTTAATGCATCTTTTAAAACATGTTTTTGAATATGAATTGGATTTAAAAAAGGTTGATCAAACACTTTATTAAAGTCTGGATATTCCGCATCGACTAATTTGGCAGAAAAAATTAAATTTTTAACCGATATTCTGATGTTACTGCTTGAAAACTGAATCTCTATTTCTGCCTCATCATCATCCAGCAAGCGACTAAGCTCTAATACACCTTTTCTGGGCAAAATAATCCGGGCTTCATAACCCGTTGCAACCCCTATATTCTCTTCATAAAAAGATAAGCGGTGTCCATCTGAAGCAACAATTTTTAAAGTGTTATTTGAAATATGTAATAACAAGCCATTGAGATAATAACGAACATCCTGATCACCCATACAAAAAACGGTTTTATCTAATGCTAATTTTAGTGTTCCAGCATTAATTACAAATTTATTTTCTAACTCAGCCTCAGAAAACTCAGGATAGTTATCTACAGCTAAGGTAGATAAAGAAAACCGACTTCTTCCAGATGTAATTTTTACTTTATCTTCTTTGAGTTCAAATTTTATTTCGGCTTCATCGGGTGAAAATCTAACAATATCAAGGAATTTCCTAGCAGGAACAGTGACCAAACCACTTTCAGAGGAATCTAGTTGAATCGTAGTAATTAACTGAATTTCAAGATCTGTTCCTGTTAAAGTCAAAACATTTTCTTTGATACAGACAAGAACATTAGACAGAATGGGCATAGTTTGTCTTTTTTCAATAACACCCACTATTTTTTGTAAAGGTGTTAATAAAAGGTCTCTATTAATAATAAACTTCATAATTTATATTTAGAACTATTACTGTTATTAGTGCAAAAAAAACTGTTGATAACTGATATTTTCATTGTATTATCAATTATTTATAGCCTTTACTTTTTGTTGATAAAAGTATTTCTTCTTGTGACTTTCCTGTTTAAAACTAAGCAGTGGAAAATATAACACAATTAATCTACATTTTAACCCCGTTTAAATCACAGTTTATTCACATAGGATTAGAAAAATAAAATGTCTGTATAAAACCCTGATTAAGTTATGAGTCCGCAGATTATACTATATTCAAAAAAAAACAAAACCAAAAAAACCTACCCTCTATTACACAAACTTCTACCAAAACCATGATAATTTAGTGTTTTACTCCAATCCTATCCCTATTATCTGTCTTTTTATAGTATTATTATTTTTTGAGTTTTGTGTTGTTTGTTGCATAAGTTTCCGCAGTACAAACCATAACTCAGAAGGCATTGTTAAAGGCAACTAAAATGCAAGAACTTATGCAGCAACCCATATTATCTACAAAACCAAAAACTTTCTTGATTTAATTAGATAAAGTTCTTAAAAGATTTTGATAGTCTTCTTCTACTTTGATATTTGACTCTTTAAGTGAATTTATTCGCTTGCAAGCATTAATGACTGTTGTGTGATCTCTTCCACCAAAATACCCACCAATTTCAGGAAAACTATGACTGGTTAATTCTCTAGCTAGACACATAGCGATTTGTCGAGGACGTGTAATAGATTGTCTGCGGTTTTTAGAGGATAGGTCTGCCACTCTAATTTTGAAGTATTGAGCGACTGTTTTTTGAATATTATCAATATTGACCAATCTATCTTGTAATGAAATCAAGTCATGCAGGGCTTCTTTAGTAAAATCCACTGTAATTTCTTTCCCCGTAAATTGAGCGTTAGCGATAACGCGTCTTAGTGCACCTTCCAGGTCTCTAACATTGGAAGAAATTCTTTTTGCAATAAAAAATGCAACTTCATGGGCTAAAGCAATATTAAGCTGATAGGCTTTTTTAATTAAAATAGCAGCTCTTGTTTCTAAATCTGGAGGTTCAATAGCAACAGGTAATCCCCAGCCAAATCTGGATTTTAAGCGATCTTCTAAACCTTCAATTTCTTTAGGGTATTTATCACAAGTTAATACTACTTGATGTTTTTTATCTAACAAATTATTAAAGGTGTGGAAAAACTCTTCTTGAGAGCGTTCTTTTCCAGCTAAAAACTGAATATCATCAATTAATAAAAGATCAATACTGCGATAATACTTTTTAAAAGCATCAATAGAATTATGTTGAAAGGCTTGTACCATATCTTGTACGAATTTTTCTGAATGTAAATAAACAATATTGGCATGGGGGTTTTTTTTAAGAACGGTATTACCTATAGCGTGCATCAGATGAGTTTTACCTAAGCCAGAACTACCATAAATAAAAAGTGGATTGTATGCTTTACCTATATTTTCAGAAACTTGAAGCGAAGCTGCTTTTGCAAGTTGATTGGATTTACCCTCTACAAACCCGTCAAAAGAAAAAGCTTTATTTAAAAAGTTTGATTGTTTTTGATTGTTTTTTTTGGTGGTTGGTTTTTTAGTTAAGTCTAGTTGGGAGTGTGTTGCCAGACTTTTAGAACCAATTTCTAACTGTGTAGTAAGGGTACCATTAGAAAATTCATAAACCACATCTTCAATTTTTTGTAAAAAATGTTGTTTAACGTGATCAATAATAAATCGGTTTGGGGCTAATAATTTGAGTTTCTTGTTTTTTTCTATAGCCTGTAATGGCCTTATCCAGGTACTAAAATCACTGGAGGGTATTGCGTTTTCAAGATTGGATAAACAGTTTTTCCAAATAGAACTCATTTTAGCGACCTTTTTAAGGTTGAGAGGCGAGGTTAAATAATTACCATATAAACACCAAGTAATAATATTGTTGTGGTACGATAGTCGGTTAACTTTGGTTAAATGTAATTGACGAATCGTATCGTTTCATTTTATCATTCATCGTCTTTTTTATCCGTATTTTTGTTTAAACAATTTTTTAGGACCCTGGTCAATGAAAAGAACCTATCAACCCAGTAGAATCAAACGTGCAAGAACGCATGGCTTTCGTGCAAGAATGGCAACCAAAGGCGGTCGGGCAGTGATTAATGCTCGCAGGGCAAAAGGTCGTGCAACATTAACGGTGTAATTGATCACTGAAAGTTATAGTTTACCTATTCAGTTAAGATTAGGAAAACCTGCTGAATATAGAAAAGTATTTGAAAACCCAGTAAGGTCGACAGATGGTTTTTTTACCTTACTGGCTATAAAAAATGATTATGATCACCCTAGATTGGGGCTTGCAATTGCTAAGAAAAACATAAGAAAAGCAGTTACGAGAAATTTGATTAAAAGGGCTGTTAGGGAAAGTTTTAGACAACAACAACATCAGCTCATCAATATTGATATTGTTGTTTTGGCTAGAATAAGCGCTGCTAATGCATCATCTGATTTATTAAAAAAGTCATTAGATAAGCATTGGTTTAGACTGGTAAACAGATGCAATACCTACTCATAAACCTTGTAAAGCTTTATAAATATTTTATAAGTCCTTTACTTGGAAATAGATGTCGTTTTTATCCAAGTTGTTCAAGTTACGGCCTGGAAGCCATTCAGCTTCATGGTGCACTCAAAGGTTCATACCTTACACTTAGAAGATTATTAAAATGTCACCCTTTCCATGAGGGTGGAATTGACCCTGTTCCAGAAAAATTGGTAAATAAAAAATGGAAAACATGAGAGTTCTACTAGTCCTTGCCTTTATGATGACTTCTTATTTGATATGGGAAGCTTGGCAATTAGATTATGCTCCCAAGCCCGTCACTAATGTATCAGAACTACCTGTTATCAACGATTTAGATGGGAATTTACCAATAGCTGGTAATGTTCAAAATATTACTACAAATAAAAATATTGAAGTAGTACCGATGCTTGAAGCTCCGGCAGATAAGATTATTACTGTAGTCACCGATGTCTTTTCTCTTGAAATAGATACTAAAGGGGGAACAATACGCAATTTGGATTTATTACAACATCCGCGTGAAAAAGTGAACACAGTTGTTAATGATTTACGCGCAATGGTTGGTCTGGATGCGGAAGAAAAAGACGAAAGCCCTATTAGACTATTTAATGGTAATACAGAAAAATTATTTTTAGCGCAGAGTGGTTTAATTGCTAATAATGGTTATTCTTCGGCACCCAATCATAATGCCTTATTTAGCTTTGATAAAGATCAATATGAATTGGCAATTGGAGAGGATAGTTTTTCTGTGCCTTTATATTGGCAAAATGAAGAAGGTTTGGTAGTCACTAAAACCTATATTTTTACTCGTGGTAGTTATGATATTCGTGTTGATCAGACAGTCAATAATAACTCAACAAAAACGTGGTCGGGTAGACAATACGCACAATTAATGAGGGTACCTTTTGTTGATGACAAAGGTAATACTTTTATAAGAACTTATGCGGGTGGGGTTGTTTACACAGCTGAAGACTTATATCAAAAAATTGATTATGAGGAAATGGAAGATGAAGATCTAAGTGTTTCAACTTTAGGGGGGTGGAGCGCAATGATTCAGCATTATTTTGCTTCTGCATGGATACCCCCAGTAGATCAGGAAAATCATTTTTATACTAAAAAATCAAAAGGTTTTCGTTATGTTATTGGATCTTATTCACCTGCATTTGAAGTAGCCTCACAAACAGAAGGTGTATTTACTTCGCATTTATTTGCTGGGCCAAAAATTCAGCCAATGATGGAAGCGATAGCACCAGGATTAGAATTAACAGTTGACTATGGTTGGCTGACGATTATTGGTAAGCCTATTTATTGGTTACTTAATAAAATACATGGGTATATAGGTAATTGGGGCTTATCTATTTTAGGTGTTACCTTATGCATTAAATTATTATTTTTTAAATTATCCCAAGCCAGTTTTCGTTCTATGGCAAAGATGCGTAAGATTCAACCACGTCTTAAAGAGCTCAAAGATAAATTTGAAGATGATAGGCAGCGCTTCAATACTGAGATGATGGCAATGTATAAAAAGGAAAAGGTTAACCCAATGGGGGGTTGTCTTCCGATTTTGGTACAAATCCCCGTGTTTATATCATTATATTGGGTGTTGATTGAAACTGTTGAATTGCGCCAAGCAGGTTTGGCTTTATGGATTCAGGATTTATCTGCACAAGACCCATTCTTTGTGTTGCCAGTGATTATGGGTATCACCATGAAACTTCAACAAAGTTTGAATCCTGCCCCCATTGATCCATTACAAGCAAAAGTAATGAAAATGTTTCCTATTATTTTCACTGTTTTCTTCCTGTTTTTCCCTGCTGGTTTGGTGTTTTATTGGGTGTGTAATAACACCTTATCATTCCTTCAGCAGTGGTATATCACCCGACAAATTGAAGCTGAAGAAAATTAAATTGTTTTTATGCTACTAGGTTAGCCAGATTGATTAGCTTGGTAGCATAGTGTTTTAATTCCCCGTGCAATACAATATTTTAGATACTATCGCTGCAATTGCCACGCCATCAGGTAATGGTGGTGTTGGTATTATCAGAATTTCAGGTTGTTTAGCCATTCGGATTGGCAAACAACTGACTACAAAATCATTTCTTCCCAGACAAGCTTTATTTACTTCATTTAAAGATCAAGACAGATCTGTTATTGATTCAGGTATTCTTCTATTTTTTCCTAATCCTTCTTCCTATACAGGAGAAGATACTATCGAGCTACAAGGACACGGTGGATCGGTTGTTTTAGATATGTTGCTAAGAAGAGTGCTAAGTTTAGGTGCTCGACTAGCTAAACCAGGTGAATTTACAGAACGAGCGTTTCTCAATAATAAATTGGATTTAGCACAAGCAGAAGCAGTTGCTGATTTAATAGAAAGCAGTACAGAACAAGCCGTGCGTTCTTCACAAAAGTCCATGCAAGGTGTGTTTTCAAAACAGATTAATGAACTCGTTGAGCAACTTACTGAGTTGAGAGTGTATGTAGAGGCTGCCATAGACTTTGTTGACGAAGAAATTGATTTTTTATCCGATGGTATTGTTGCAAATAAAATCAATGAAATTTCCGCGAAAATTTATAAGATACAAAAAACTGCACAACAAGGACGATTATTACGCGATGGGATGACCGTCGTTTTAGCAGGTAAACCGAACGTGGGTAAATCGAGTTTGCTCAATGTATTAGCAGGACATGAAGTTGCTATTGTGACTGAAGTAGCAGGGACTACAAGAGATATATTGAAAGAACGAATACAAATTGATGGTATGCCACTGCACATAATTGATACCGCAGGCTTAAGGGAAAGTCACAATATAGTAGAAAAAGAAGGCATACGCAGAGCCCATAAACAAATTAGGCAGGCCGATAAAATCTTATTAATTATAGATAGTACAGATCCAGAAACTGAATCGATTGTTAATACTTTGCCAAAGGGTTTGGATATTACTAAAGTTTATAACAAGATTGACCTATCTGGAATAGAGCCTAAAATCATTGAGTTGGATCATCAAAGCGAGATTTATTTGTCAGTAAAACAACAAATAGGTATTGAATTATTAACTAATCATTTGAAAAACAGCGTAGGCTTTAAAGGTGGGTCAGACGATGTTTTTATAGCCAGAACAAGACATATAGAAGCATTAAATTCAGCGCAAAATTATGTGGAAGATGCAAAACTACAAATACAAAACCAGGCGGGTGAATTAGTAGCAGAAGATTTAAAACAAGCTCAAAACAGCCTAGCAGAAATTACCGGAGTATTTAGTTCTGATGATTTGTTGGGTAAGATTTTTAGTTCTTTTTGTATTGGAAAGTAACTAATTATCCGTTTCAAAATCTAGTTGGTTTCCGTCAACAAACCATAAGTTATTGAAAGTAATATAAAAAACCATAAACACAGAATAAGTTTTTTGGATTACTCTGGTATAATATGCAAAATTACAATCATTTTTAATTATGAAGCACTTAAAAAAACTCTACGAAAATAATATTAAATGGGCTGATCGGATTAACCAAGAAAAGCCCACATTTTTTTCTGATTTATCTAAGCAGCAATCGCCAGATTACTTATGGATAGGTTGTTCCGATAGTCGGGTTGCATCTGAGCAATTAGTAGGCTTGCAACCAGGGGAGTTATTTGTTCATCGTAATATTGCTAATGTCGTAGTGCCTACTGACTTGAATTGTTTGTCGGTCATTCAATATGCTGTAGAAATCTTAAAAGTTAAGCATATCATTGTCTGTGGTCATTATGGCTGTGGAGGTGTTTTAGCATCTATGCAATCTATAGAACTTGGCTTGATAGATAACTGGCTCTGTCACATTAAAAATGTACACCAAAAATATCAGCATGAGTTACAAGAATACAGCGATGAAACTGAGCGCTTAGATAGATTATGTGAATTGAATGTGATTGAACAAGTGAAAAATATTTGTCACACTACCATGGTACAAAGAGCTTGGCGTAATAACAAGGAAATCAGTGTGCATGGCTGTATTTATACACTGGAGACAGGTATTCTCAAAGATTTGAATGTTCGTTATAGTCAAGTGCAAGACTTAAATGCTATTTTTCAACTCAGAAAAGCCAAAAAAAATGTGTATAAATCCAATATAACTGTAATGGAAACAAGTTAAGAGGGGCGGTAAAAGAGCAGGTTAAACTAGGTGGTGCGTTTATGGTGCGAATTTAAGACCTATCAAAATAATAGTCGTAAGCTTGTCCGCATATAATCTCAGGATTCTTGTTATAATTAACCCAAAGTCCCCGTAGCATAATTGGATAATGCAATCCCCTCCTAAGGGATAGATTGGCGGTTCGACTCCGTCCGGGGACGCCATAAAAACATGGGTTTAGGAGATTGACAGATTCACCCTTAATTACTATCAACAGAAAGGCAACGGTGCATTCAATCCATAAGTTAAACAAATCATAGGGGTTACATTCCCTTAATAGCTTAATAAAGTGGGATGGCTCGTTTTCTACTCAAAAGTAAGAGATGATTTTTATCCATCTCATTTAATGTAGTAATTTCTTCTGTGGTTAATTAGTTTATGTAAATTACTTAAACGTATTCAAATATAATTATTTTTTTGTTATCCATTTTAATCATGTCTAAACTCACACAATATCAGCTGGTAAAAACACGCCTTCAAGAAAAGCTCAGCAATGGCACAACCCGATGCAATCTTTGTTTGTGGCGTTGTAAAATTGGTCATGGCCAACGTGGTTTTTGCCAAGCACATGTTAATCGTAATGGCACTTTATATAATCTATCGTATGGTATTTTATCATCCATAAATATAGATGGGATTGAAGAAAAACCAGTCAAACATTTTCGCCCAGGAACGCGAGTGATGTCGGTTGGGAGTTATGGTTGCAGCTTTCGTTGCAAAGGGTGCCACAATCTGGAAATATCATGGGGTGTCGATGCTTTAGATGATCTGGCAAAAGGTCAATCTAAAGCAGCATGGGTGGCAGCAGAATCTCTGGTTGAATCAGCATTAAAGGCTGGTGTACAAGGTATTGCCTTTACCTATTCAGAGCCTGCCGTGTGGTTAGAATATGTGTTAGATGTGGCTAAAATAGCAAAACAAGCGGGTCTCTATACCGTTTATGTCTCTAACAGCTATATTAGCGATGAAGCCCTAGAATTGGTTGCACCTTATATTGATGTACTGTGCTCTGATATTAAAAGTATGGAGGATGATTTTTATCAAGAAATTTGTCGACCCGCCACAGTCAAGCAAGTCCTTCATTGCATAAAAAAAGCGCACGATCTAGGTATTCACGTTGAAACACGCACCAACATTATTCCTGGTAAGAATGATGTCCCAGAACAGTATTATCAAATTGCTTGCTGGATAAGAGATAATCTAGGTAAAGACAGCCCGTGGCATATCACCCGTTTTTTCCCAGCCTATCAACTCAGCCATATTCCTGCTACAGCAGAAGAGTCTTTATTTTGCGCACAAGACCAAGCCCAAAAAGCAGGGCTAACAAATAGTTATGTTTATAATGATAAGGGCTGTGACTGTGCCGCAGAAAACCAACCCGTCAGCCATTATATTAATGACAATAATACCAACACAAATGAAGTCAAACAATGTGCGGCTAGCTGCTGTGGTGACGAAGGTGTTTTACTTAAAAAATTTGAACGATCACAAAATATTTTAAATTAAGGCGGTGTTATGGGAAAATTAGTTAATTGTGTTGTTTTAAAGCACGACGCTGAAGGATTAGACAAACTCACCCACCCAGGTGAATTAGGGCAAAGAATTTTTCAGCATGTTTCCAAAGAAGGGTGGAAAAAATGGCTGGAGAGATTAACCACTATAATTAATGAAAATGGCATTAGCACCATGGATGTTGACAGTTTTGCCTTGATAGAAAAACACATGATGGGTTTCTTTTTTGGTGAAGGTGACTATGGTCAACTTCCAGCGGGTTTTCATCAAGCAGGCTCTTCGGGCGGAAAAAAATAATTCCACAGCTTGACCAGTACACAGCGATTTACCTTTTTGCTGGGACTGTCTTGTATTCAAACTAGGGTCAGTATTGCTGTTTTACTATTGATTATTCTTATTGGTTTTAAACCCTTGTGCTTTAAATGGCAGTAATAGACAGCGCATAAAACTTAAATCTGTTTGATTTCTATATTCGGGCAAACCTATTTCCAGTGTTGTCTGACTTTTTTCGGGTTCTGGCTGATAGGTTTTAAATACCCTATCCCATAGCACAATAGAAAACCCGTAATTACTGTTTGTCTCAGCTTTAACTGTTGAATGATGGATGCGATGTGTGTCGGGCGTAATTAATATCCAGCGTAAAATACTATCAACTTTTAAAGGTAAATCAATATTGCTGTGGTTGAAGGTGGCTGTAGCATTCAGGATGATTTCAAAGGCGATAACAGCAATAGGGTTGGCACCCAATAAGTAGATGCAAGCGACTTTGTAGCCCATGGAAATGATGATTTCCAAGGGGTGAAAACGCACCGCAGAACTGGCATCTAATTCCAGATCGGTATGATGGACTTTATGCAAGCGCCATAGTAGTGACCATTTATGGCTAAGAACATGCTGTCCATAGATGGCTAAATCAAGTAACAATAAAGTGATAACAATACTTGCCCACGGTGTTAAGGCAAATTGATTTAATAGCCCCCATGATTGCTCAGTTGCATGGACTGCACTTAAATAGGCGAGGTTGCCTACTGTTAGACGCATTAAAACCATATTAGTGACCGCTAAAGCTATATTCACAGGCCAGCGTTTTTTACGGGTGATATTTTGTTTTCTTCTTGGCTTAAAATATTCCCAGCCAATCATCAGCAAAAAAACAGCTAATGCGATTGAGAGTCTAATCAAGTTTTCCGTAATTTTCCTTTTGCATAAAGTGTGTTTAGTGTTTCTGGCGCCTCACCAAAGAAATATCGCAGCCGTATGCTCCACATTAGAACAACAACCTTAACAACACCGTATTGTTCCCAACGCCGTCCTGAACTTATTACTCTGGTTTTTAGACAATGCGGACGGCTGATTTTTTTTAGCCTGCTACATAATTCAATATCTTCCATTAAAGCAATTTCAGCATAACCATTCACCTGCTCAAATAATGATTTTTTGATAAATATCACCTGATCACCGGTGGCAATTCCCGTTAGACAAGATCGCCAGTTCATAAACCAGGCAATCACTTTTAATAGATAGTGTTGACCTGTGAGTGTAATATTAAATCGCCCCCAGGTACTATGTTGCTGTTTAAATAGCTGGCTGAGACTGTCTAAAGCATTTTTTGGAAGATGGGTATCAGCATGTAGAAAAAGCAAAATATCACCGCTGGCAGATTTAGCTCCCTCATTCATCTGCGTGGCGCGACCCTTATCGGAGTGAATAATTTTATCAGCCAAGGGTCTAGCATTTTCTATTGTATTATCCATACTTCCAGCATCGACAACAATGATTTCATACTGTTGATTCTGGGCTTGTACTGATTGCAAACAGGATTGAATATTATCCGCTTCATTCAGAGTAGGGATGATGATGGAAAAATTCATGAAGTGATTGGTTTAAATAACTCGGTTAAATATTCAGCGGTGAGTTTTGTAGAGTGCTGTTGTTTACCATCTTGATAAATACTGTTAGTAGTTCCTGCAACATTTCCATTAGCTATCTCTGCATTAAGTGCAACTACTATACCATTGAGTAGTATAGAAAATATTTGAAGGATTTGAAAAAAAACTTCGGAGGTGTGAAATTTTTTTCATAACTTAGCAAAACACTAATTTATTTAGAAAAAACCCTCTACAATCCTTTGTTTATAAGGGATTTAGCCAATAAATTTAAAAAAACTCAAAAATTACTTGCAAAAAATTCTACTAAAATATTTAAAAACTAGCTATATTACAAATTTTATTAAAATATAATAATACTATCAAGTGCCTACCTAGATTTTCAAATAAAAGCGCAAACAATTAACACTTATTTAACTACTGCAGGTGTTGCTGAAAGATTAGGCTTATCTACCGAACAAGTAACCGAAATTACAGCCTTATACAACGAATGGATAGTGTTATACAACCAATACATTGAGCCGCAACAACGCACTCGATCAGTCAATACCAATATTAAAATACGATATAAAAACTTTTTAACCATTGTCCGTAACCTACAACAACTGAAAAAATCTCCTATTGTGCTGACGGATGAATATTATTCCCGTTTTACATTCATCAAGACAAAGACACTAAAACCCGCGTTCCAGTGCCATTAAAAGCCCCCACTGTGTATCTGGCTGACACCCAGCATTTGGTTAATATTATCGCAGTTGAACAACCAGACGTGACAGACCACAACAAACGCCGCTTGCTTGATAAGGTAGTAAAAATCGCCCGTGAAACCGCGTTTAGTGACATTATTGAAGTGCCAGCATTAAACCATTTATGGATATTGATTCAGTCGGACATACCGTATTTAGCATGGTAGCGGGTGATGACAGAGAATACCAATACTGCCATTTAATCTACCACTATCAAAATAACCGTGGCGAAAACGACCCCAGAAGTGAGCCGCTGACCTTGTTATTATTTAAGTTTTAAAAAATCAAACCTCTACGCCAATCCGCCCATTTTGGTGTAGGGTTTTTTATTGGGGTAATTTTAGGAGAAAAAAATAAATACATTTTTTGGGCTTCATCGCAATAGTGCAAAACTCAAATAAAATATACACTTTAATATCATATCAAATTAGTGCCAAGAAAAATTGGCATAGGAGAAATGTTGTTTTTCTGGTGCCCTGCCAGGTTGGGTTCATAAAAAAACACCTTTATTCGCAATTGCTTTAGTAACAATAAATAATCACTTTTAGAACGGGTCGAAAATCGAGTAAAGGTAAGAAAAATAGCAACCATAGCTGGGCAAAAACTGTTAGGGATATTGTTGTTGCTTCTATTAATAAAGATCAATTACCAATACTTGGAGTTATCAGTATATTTCTTGTTATCCTATTTAGAGTGCCCCCTCAAGATTTATCAACTATACTCAGAAAAATAATTGAACACCTTGTTAATAATGAATTAGGGTCTTATATATTACTTTTTGTTGTTTGTTCAGGATGGTTTGCTCACGCAAAAATAATGCGTACAAATTTTACAAGAGAAACTAACCGTATAAGTCTTGAAAAGACAAAACTACAAAACCAGTTAACAAAGAAAAAACTTAAATCGAGCGACCAATGATCTCGCTAATTATTATACTTATACTATTTATCTCAATACTTCACTTTATTTACGATGGAATTATCTTGCCTAGTATTAGGCAAAATAGTCGAAATGAACTCTTCGCTCTAAGAGATGAGCTAAGGTGGTTAATGATTGAAGGGATAGATAAAAAAGACATTCCTGCTTTTAATTTAGTTCATGAAGCTATTAATTCATTTTCTAATAGGCTTCCCATGCTGACTATATCTGTTCAAAAAAAATTTCAATCTGACATGGAAAATAATACTCGGTTAAGAGAGGCAATCAAAAAGAGAAGAGATACTATTGATAATTGCAACAATAACGATATTAAACGCATCGTAGGTAACGTTAATTTAATTCTTAAAAAAGTATATATTTCAAACTCAGGAGGATGGTTTGTTTATTTAATTCCTGTTGCTATTACAGCCATTGTATTTAAGAAAATAGCAGAAAAAAGCGCACAGCTTGCTATAGCCCCTTCTCAAGAAGTACATAGAGTAATCCCTCATACCAATAACTCAATGTGCTAGTAGAGTTTATCGTACATCTGCCACTGAATTTGGCGTTCTGGCTGTAGAAAAACCTAAAGAACCACCCAAACTTGTTAAAATAGGTCATCAAAATTCATGAAGTGATCGGCTTAAATAACTCGGTTAAGTCTTCAGAGCTGAGTTTTGCAGACTGGCGTTGTTTACCACCCTGATAAATACTGTCGGCCAAAGCGCGTTTTTTCTCTTGCATGGCGAGGATTTTTTCTTCTACTGTATTTTCAGTCATCAGTTTATAAACAAACACAGCTTTGTCCTGACCGATACGATGCGCTCTATCAGCGGCTTGTGTCTCTACCGCAGGGTTCCACCAAGGGTCATAAATAATTACGGTATCGGCTTCGGTTAAATTTAAGCCTACACCACCCGCCTTTAAGCTAATCAGAAAAACATCGGCTTCACCGCTTTTAAAGCGCTCTATCGCTTCATCGCGTTTTCTGGTTTGCCCCGTGAGTTTACTGTATTCAATTTTTAAGGCATTGAGTTCTGCCTCTATTAAGGCGATCATTCGGGTAAACTGGGAAAACACCAAAATCCGGCGATCTTCTTCCAGTAGTGCTGGCAACATTTCCATTAGCAGATCCAGTTTTGCCGACTGTTTTACTTTTTTTGCCTCTTTTAAAGATAGGGTGCGAGGATCACAACAGGTTTGGCGTAGTTTTAGCAAAGCATCCAGAATGGTGATTTGGCTGCGAGCTAAACCCTTATCAGCAATGGCATCGCGGACTTTCTTCTCCATTGTAATACGGATGCTTTCGTATAATGTTGCTTGTTTTTCGTATAAGGGTACGGAGCGAATTATTTCCGTTTTAGGTGGTAATTCGGTGGCAACTTCTCGTTTGTTTCTACGCAACATAAAAGGTTGTATTCGCTTCGATAAACGCTCTCTTTGTTGTGAATCACCATGAATTTCTATCGGAGTTCGGTAGAGTTTTTTAAAGCTTTTGCTGTCGCCTAAAAAACCGGGCATGAGAAAATCAAATTGCGCCCATAATTCACCTAAATGATTTTCCATCGGTGTGCCTGTTAGACATAAGCGATGGCTGGTTTTTATTTCTTTGACAATACCTGCGGCCTGTGAACGTGGGTTTTTAATGATCTGCGATTCATCAAGTATTAGATAATGATAGTTATGTGCAATAAGTGTTTTTTTATCACGGGGTAATAGCGGGTAAGTGGTCAATATACAGTCATAGTCTTTGATTTTATCAAAGTGTTGTTTACGCTCAGTACCTTGCAGGGTTAATAGTTTTAAGCTAGGGGCGAAACGCTCGGCTTCGCGTCGCCAATTTCCCATTAAACTGGTGGGGGCAATAATCAAACAAGGTTGCTTCATGCGTCCTGATTGTTTTTCAACTAGCAGGTGAGCCAAGGTTTGAACGGTTTTACCTAGGCCCATATCGTCAGCCAAGATGCCTGCAAAATTATATTCACGAAGAAACTGTAGCCAGTTAAGACCTTGTTGCTGATAGCCTCTTAAAGTTGCGTTAAGCCCAGTAGGTATGGCTATGTCTGCAATGCCTTTAAAGTTCTTTAGTTTTTTACCGGTTTCAATCAATGCTTTGCCACCGTTTAGACTAAAAACACCGTAACTATGGGTTTCTAAATCAGCCAAGGTGGCGGCATCATAACGAGAAAGTGTTAGTGAGCCACTTTCATTAATGGAACTATCGGAAAATAATTCGTAGATGATTTTAATAAAGGGTTTAAGCCGACTTGACGGTATATTGATATAGTGATGTGGTTCTATCGCTATATTTAGATTATCGGGTAAATCATCTAAATTGAACTCTTTCAGGATGGGCATTATTAGCGGTAGCAGGGAGATGGACTCTCCATTCACATTAATCTTAAAATTCATTTCAAACCAATCATTATCGGTTTCGTCAATGTCAACATGCCAGTCTTCAGCTTGTTGAAAATTAAGTTTAAAATTATCTTGAGTGTCGACAAGCCAGCCTTGTTCAATCAAATCTGGTAGTGTGTCCTGGATGAATTTTCCCCAGCAGCTAGCACTGTCCATAACTGCTTCAATCCCAGGGTTAAACAAAATTAACTCTTTTATATTGTTGGGTTCTGTAGGGACAAAACCGTGTTGCATAAGCTGCTTAACGGCTTTGAATTCGGTTTCAATTTGTCGTTGAATGCGAAAAATACCTTGCTTGTTTTTTACTACAGTAAAGAGTTCTGGACTATAGACCGAACTGGTGACATTGTTATAGACAAAATTCAGTTTAATGAAATGACGGTATTGCGTTGGACTAAGTTGTGCGCCAAATAAGGTGATTTTAGGGATAGGCTCAATATCAGAGATCTCAACCAGTTCAACTTTTATAGGGGTTGGCAAAGCAATTGTAGGAAATTCTAGGGTTAGTCGTTGACTAAACTCCTCTACCACCTGTGCAGGGACTTCAGGAATGCTTAAAATTTTTTTTAGTTGCTGGTGAGAGCTGTTTAACGAAGTCAGCGTGCCGAGAGAGTTTTGTGATTCATCAAGGTATAAAGGCGGCTCGGTTAAGATTAACAGCGCATCGGGTTCAATATTCCAGGAAAGTTGATAACTCTGGTTTTTTTGCTGCCAACTAAAGCTTAATGTGCGCTCATCTGCTGGTTGTAGAGGTCGTGATTGTGTGGTTTTCCAAAACAGACGGTTTGATTGAATTAATTTTGATAAAGCAATATAGCCAGTGCTGTTTTCAAACAAAGGATGGCCCTGGTAACTTGTTTCCAGGCCATAGAGAATACGGGCAATATCTTCATCAAGTGCTTGTATATAATTAGTATAACTATAGTTGTAACGCAAACTGTTTAAGGTGGCTTTCCGGCCTTTATTCAGCCCCCCTTTTTTATTATATTTAGTGATTAGAAAATCTAGGCTAAATAGATGCGCTGTTTTGCTTGGTTTAAGGATATAAGCGATAAACTCTTCATTGCTTGCTGGCAAAACTGATTCTTCAAGATTATCTAGCCATTCTAAACAAGAAGGAGTGTTAGTAGCTGGTTGTGAAACCTGAGTGACCACAGACATGTATTCAAGACAGGCAGAGGCTACATGTTTACAGTTAAAGCCTATCGGACAGGTACAATCGCCATCAATACTGACAGTACTGAAATCATGCATCCAGTCAACTCTTATTGATTGTTTATAAGGTTTTCTGGCACTGCCAAGTGTGGTTGCGTTAAAACTCACATAGCTTGAGCCTTCTTTTAGAATGTTGATCTGTAATGTTTTGCCTTCTTCAAAATAGTTGTTGCCGCGCACGAAAGTCAGATCTCCACAGGCAAAGCGAACATCTGATTCTAGAATTTTTTTTCTGTTGATCATGTTTTAGTGGTGCGTGTTTATTTTATAAATACGCAGGGCAAGTGTATTTAAAGACGGTTAATTTTTTTATGTGCTTTATCTTGCAGCCTACTAATAATTTACCCATTATTAACAACAAGCAGATCCCAAATCTGTATTCCCTTTGTGAGTGCCGCCTTTAGTTGCCTTGATAGACCTGATCGCACCCGAATCACAACACCAGGGTTTTCCTTGTTGTTGTTCGGCAGGTGCAATGCCAATAAAATCTATGCCATAAGTATCATTGGTTAATAAGGCATAAGTACGCTCACAAACTGCCATGCGCTGACCCCGGTAATAAACATGACCGTCATCATCATAAACCTCAGAATAAGGGCCTTTATAAATGACGGCGTGACCCTTATCAATGCAAGCGGAGCCTGTTGGTTTTACTGCGGTAATAGTGACAGAACGAAACTCAATGTTTTCTACCTCCTGCCAAGGTTCACTCTCCCATTTATCATAAGTAACCGCAATAAAACCAGCATTAATGAAGGCTTGTAAAAACTCGTGCTCTTGTAATGCTCCAGATATGCAGCCGCTCCATAAATGTGGGTCTTGTTTTAGGTGTTGGGGTACAAATTCATCGCTAATAATATCTGAAATAGCCACCCGTCCACCCGGCTTGGTTACCCGAAAAATCTCTGCAATCATTTGTTCCTTGTCACTGTCGCGGACTAAATTAAGCACGCAGTTTGAAACTACCAGATCAATGGAATCGTTTTTAATCAAAGGAGATTCTGTACGTTGCTTATCTTGCCAGTCACGCAAAACAATCATATCTTCGGCGGTGCTAACAGGATTGTTTAGTAGATAGTCATTCGTTGCACTGAGATCCATAGCTAAATCCTGAATTTGTCCTTTAACAAACTCAACACGGTCAGAACCCAATTTAACTGCCATTTCTGTCTGATATTTTCTTGCTAAACCTAGCATATCGTCATTCATATCGACACCAATGACTTTTCCATGATCTCCGACCAGTTGTGCTGCCATATAACAGATTTTTCCAGAACCTGACCCTAAATCCAAAACCACATCCCCTGTTTTTACATAGCGTGAGGGATCGCCGCAACCATAGTCTTTTTCGATGATTTCTGAGGGTAACAGTTTAAGTAACTCACGATCATAATCAACAGGGCAGCAAAGGTCAGCTTGTACTGAGTCGGCACCCTCTGAATAACGTTTTAACACACCGGTTTCTACTGTCATTTTGTTTCCTTATTGGTAACTACTCAGTGTACTCCGTAACTGTTTAGATTGCCCAAAACAAAGAGTAAGCTGAGTAGTTACATTTTAATTAAAGAGCACCACCACAACTGCTACCTTGTCCTGCGGTGCAGCCATAGCAATGTTGTAGGGTTTTTATTGGATGTCCTGCTAATACTTGATCAGTCAGTGCCGATATATGTATTTTTTCTGAGCCCCCACCTAGAGGAAGATGTAGCATTTGATTAAAATCACAGTCATAAACAAACCCTTGCCAGTCAATACTTAAAGTATTTTTACACATCACTTGCTCTAGGTTTTGCTGTTGAAAATTGTCTTCTAATAATTGCATATAAGGAGCAAATTCACCTTTGCTGATCAATGCACTGCCAAAACGCTGAATAGGTAAATTAGTCATGGCGAAAAGCTGATTAAAGACAATATTAAACTGATCATATAAGTGTTGTTTATAGGCTTGTTCTAGTGCATTTTGCTCAGGAGGAAGAGTAGCACCTTGTGGATTGAATACTAAGTTTACTATCAACCCAGAATCTGCTTTACCATATCCCAAGCCGTTTAATTTTTGCAAGGCAGTAATGCTGGCATTAAAGACCCCTTTTCCACGTTGCTTATCCACATTATCTTCCATATAGCAGGGCAGTGAGGCAACAATTTCCACCTTATTTTCGGCAAGAAATTCGGCTAATTGCAAATAGTCAGGCTCCAGCAGAATGGTAAGATTACAACGATCAATGACCTTAACACTTTTTTTTATAGCGGCTTCTACCAGGTTTTTGAACAAAGGGTTCATTTCAGGTGCGCCGCCCGTTAAGTCCAGAGTTTTAATGCTATGACAATCAATAAAATCTAAAATATGATCAATGGTTTTTTGATCCATTAATTCAGTACGATTAGGCCCAGCATTAACATGGCAGTGGGTGCAGCTCAGGTTGCACAAATAACCTAGATTAACTTGTAAAACCTCTAAATCATTACGGGTGATGGCAGGGAAGGTGGTTTTTTCCAGATAGGGCAGAGTATCGTGCATAATGGTTTAACGCTTAGTTTTCGCTAAAATAAATATCACCGTAATAGGCAGTTGCTTGACCTTCAGAATTATCGGTATCTGTCATTAAGGCAACAGCATCAATATAACGAATATCAATTCCGTATAAAGTCTTAAAGTCTTCTATTATATTACGCTTTTCTTGATACCACTTGGCTGTTTTATCATTAGCAGAACGCAGAGCAAGCATTGTAGCATTGTTACTCGCAAATGCA
Source organism: Methylococcales symbiont of Iophon sp. n. MRB-2018 (assembly GCA_003666325.1). Lineage (GTDB taxonomy): Bacteria > Pseudomonadota > Gammaproteobacteria > Methylococcales > Methylomonadaceae > QPIN01. The sequence goes on along the minus strand of QPIL01000112.1, from coordinate 17,115 downwards.
TTGGGCCATTGTTTACCTTTTTCTGAGTTACTTGCCCAGACATAATTAATCGCTTTGCTATTCCAGAATGCCCAGCCACCATCAATTAAGACATAAACGCGAGCACTATAATCATCGCCAGATTTACTTTGCTCGTTAATTTTTCCTAATAAATTCTCAACACGCCATCGCCAATTTAAAAAGGGAGTTTTTAGTAAATCTATTTTTTGTTTTTTAATTAAAGCAGATGCACTGGCATGACTAACAGCCCTTAGTATCAGCTGATTATCAACGGAAACAACTTGATAATTCGTTGTCCCCACAAAAGATTTAGTTTCCCATTGATTTAGGTTGCCAGAAGAAAAGCTGTCAATGACAATATGTGTTTTCGTTTCTGCAAATGCACTAGATAAGAAGACAGATAAAACCAACAGGGTTTTAAAAAAAGATAATTTCATTGGTCAAATAATCGGATGAAGGGCTTTAGCTAACGCAGAAGACGGGAAAAGAGAGCAGTAAAAATATACTGAGTTCTCATAAAAAATAAAACATAGTGCTAGATATTCTAAATAAAAATGATTAGAATGACCAGATCTACTGGATGACCTGTTAATGCCTCGGTGGCGAAATTGGTAGACGCACGGGACTTAAAATCCCGCGGAGATAATCCGTGCCGGTTCGATTCCGGCCCGAGGCACCATAAATGAATAAAGGGCTACAGCTATTAAGTTGTTGGCCTTTTTTTATATCTGTAATTTGTTGGATCTTCTTGGTAGCATAAACTACTTTTTTATCGGCAATTACTATCTATAGCAGATAGTAATTGCCTCAGCCATTTCTTGTTATGGGCTTAACTGTTATCCGATCTATACTAACAAATATTGTAAGCACCCACCCCTATAGAAAATATTTTCAGGATCATTAATGAATAGAGGAAAGCTTTATATAATTTCTGCCCCATCGGGTGCGGGGAAAACGAGTCTGGTTAAACAAATTGTGACTGATTTAGATACTATCTCTGTATCGGTGTCACATACTACACGCAAGATCCGTAAAGGTGAGCGCCACGGTATAGATTATTTTTTTACCCCAATTGCTGATTTTAAACAAATGATTATTGGCAATGCTTTTTTAGAAAGTGCACAAGTTTTTGATAATTTTTACGGCACAACCAGGAAGTCAGTAGAAAATATTTTGAAAAAGGGAAGGGATGTTATTTTAGAAATTGATTGGCAGGGGGCGCAACAAGTAAGAAAAATCCTTCCAGAAAGTATTTCATTGTTTATACTTCCGCCCTCAATAGAGGTATTAAAACAAAGACTGGAAAATAGAGGGCAAGACAGTCAAGAGCTTATTACCCGCAGAATGAATGATGCCATTAAGGAAATGCAACACTATAAAGAATTTGATTATTTAATTGTAAATGATGACTTTAAACAAGCGTTGACAGCAATCAAAAGTATTATCCTAAGTCAGCGATTAGCCAAAGATCACCAGTTAAAGGCGTTAAAACCCTTTTTGGAAAAACTTATAAGCCCTGATGAAAACCATCTTGACTAGAAAATTTATCTGAAATGTCATTTTGGCGTTTATTAACGCATTTGTTCAGGGGGTCGTTATGCTTGGCACCGGCTTTTCTCCACCACCCCCTGCTGTATAACCCCCTGCAAGAACGCCTGAAGCAGCATCAGGATTGACGTTGATTACATGATCTAAGGTAACTGATTCGACCGTTGAATCCGCATTAGTCCATGTAACAATCACCTCAATCGCTTTTTGATCTGCATCACTGACACCGTCAGCATCAAGGTCACATAAATCATTCCCACAGGGTGTGTATATTCCATTATTATAATACCCGCTGGTAAAGCTCCAGTCCCGACCAAAGGAATGTGCCCCCACTACATTTTTTTCGTCAACCCCTTCGTCAATATTGGCAAAATCAAGTACCCGTAATTGGTCAATTTTGTTTTGTGCAAGTGTCGTAGCTATAGTACGGGCATTAGCACTACCAGCAATAGCAAAAAAAGTTTTTTGTAAACTGATCACAGCGATAATGCCAATAGAAAAAATCAGTGAAGCGATAAGCACTTCAATTAAACTGAAACCTTGATGTTTAAATTTGTATGATGTTTTTATTTAACTTCCCCAAAGTCGTGCCAACTACCTGGTACTGTCGCAACAGTTCTATAGGCAGATCCAGTATTATTTATTAAGTTAGATAACACTTCTGGATTATATACCACTGTAAAAGTACCACCATTAAAAGCCGCGTTGGAGAGCAGAGAACCATTAATTACAGAGCCACCACCTAGAACTGAAGGGTTAACTGTAGGTGCATTATCTGGGGTGTCATCAAAAACAAAAACAATTCCATTAATGACCACTCCGTCAGCGGCTTGAAATGGGTTATTATGAAGCACTAGAATAACAGGGTTTACTATACTACCAACCTTAGTATTAGCAGCTATGCTACAAGAATCCAGCCAATGAAGACCTTGTGATCCAGCTGTTAAATGTTCGCACGTTGTTTGTACATCGGTATTTGTTTTCAAGGCTTTAATTGAAGGCCATTCGGTATATGCAACCCCAAACAAATAGGCAAATAAATCAGGCGGAAAATTTCCTGCTGGATTAGCATTGGTATAGGGGTCGTTTTGAATAATATCCAACCCTTTATCTGCACTATTAGTAATTTGTAAAAGCATTGGATCCAGTGCAAGGTTTAGGCATTGTGTGCCCGTGTATCCCTGTAGATAACATGTTGAAATAGAACTACCAACAGCCACCGCTCCGCTAGTCCAAACTGAAACGGCGCAACTTTGAACACAGTTTTTTACAGCATTAGGATTTGCCACAATATGTATATTCCCTGTTACATCCATTGCTCCATCAATCATTACAGGGGCATTAGGTGTTTGCCCATTAGTAATTCCACGAATAATAATTTGTTTTGAAACAATGGCTTTAGCTGAGCGGTCAATGGATTGTCCCGTAGAGCTAAAGGTAAAGACAGTTACCCCTTCCACCGTTTGCTGTGTGACTGTTGCAGTAAATCGAGCCTGTGCATTGCTGGCAACACTGCCATTGCTATTAAAATTTGTTAACAAAGGACTAGGTATCACATCAGCAGTTCCATTGCGGTCTGGGTCATAAATATAATTTCCATTCAGAGGTGTGGTGTTTTTTGCAAATTTCTCGATGGCAAAATCCAATCCCCCTTCCGCAATTGAAAATGCTTCTCTATATCGAGATTCGTTTGCTGCCATACGCAGGTCAAATATACCAACGCGAGTAGCAAAAGCAACTATTAATGTTAAAGTGATTAAAAACACCAGAGTGACAATTAAAGTTACAACACCTGCTTGCTGCTTAAATTTCAACATTTCTAATTTCCACAATTTCTGTGATCGTCCGAGTTACGGCAGTATCTTTTATCAAATTAGCAGTGATGGTGATGGTAATTTGATGCGTTGTTACCCCGTTGCTGGTAATGCCATCACCATTAATATCAGTAACATTAAAAACAGAAATATTTGTCAGGAACTTATCTGTTAAAGTTTCCCAGCCGCCATTAGTACAATCAGTTTTATGCCTGCTCATTTCAATCGCACCTGCATTAAGTCTAAATGCAAAGTTTTCATTAGCGTCTAAATCACCATTCCTATTAAAATCATAACTGTAGTTAATACATGATTCACCGACATTTAAGGTCTGAAAAGGTGATGGGATTGTGCCAATAATATCCGTTGCAGCATTTGCGTTGAAACCTGCTCGGCGTAAGTCCCGAACAATTAATCCCATAGTCGCACGTAGATCCTGATTTAACCGAATAATCTTTAAACTGTCGCTATCTGCTTTCACCACGGATAGATATATAGAAAGGGTTGCTGTGGTCATAAGCAGCCCTATGGTAATAGAGATCAGAAGCTCTATTAAGGAAAATGCACGTTGTGATCGATATAACTTCATGGTTATTTACCTGCTATTTATTGCAATCTCCACTATCTTGATAACTGCCCTTTGCCACTGTGCCAGCAGGTAGACATATACGAATTCGACCAATTCCTAAAACGGTAACGCCCAGGCTTCTGTTGTTTCCAGTAGAAAAGATGACGGTGCCTGCAGTTCCTGTTCCACGCAAAGGATTAAAAGATCGATACTTAGCCCCATTAAATTTTATCGAGACATCTGAAAACGCAGTGCTTTTAACTACGCTGCCAGCGACACAATCATTTGCTATAGTGCAATTACAAGTATCAGTGCCAACAGGGGGCATACCATAACACCAAGTGTCATGCGTTGTATTAGTTGCAGTAGGTGTAAAAACAAGCCGCATCCTGGTATTGGTTTTAATTACCTCTGCTTTTACATTATGCAGTGCGGCAACCAGTCCCTCTGCCGCTCCTTCTACTCTCTGCTGCTGCATTTGGGTCTGAAAAGAAGGCACTGCCAAGGATGCTAAAATTCCTATAATAGCCATTACCACCAATAATTCAAGCAAAGTAAACCCTTGTTGGATACATACAGGCTGTGTTTCTTTATCCATCTTTAATTTCCTTAGCCATAGAGGCCAACCTAAGCGGTTACGGAGTATGTTGAGGTCTCATAATATCTAACAATTAATAATAAGCTTGTGCAACAGCATGAAAAATATATTTCATTTTCACATATTTGCCATTGACTTATAATGATGAATGTATAATCTAAACTGCACTAACAAGTAGAGCTATGAAATTATGGGTAATTTAAAACATCGTCATTATGGCTTCACCCTTATAGAGCTTATGATTGTAATAGCCATTATAGCCATCGTAGCAAGTATTGCTTATCCCTCATATACAGAATATGTTACCCGTGCTAAACGTGGGGACGCTAAATTTTCTTTGCTGGCATTACAATTAGCAGAAGAAAAATACCGAGCTAGTAATCCAATGTACGGGTCTACTCTGGTGCAACTTGGTTTAAATGGCACCTCAAACGGAGGTTTTTATACTATTGCTATCACCAGTGCGTCACAAACGGGATATGATGCAACAGCCACACCACTTGCCCCTCATGCGGATGCAATATGTGGAGCGCTATCAATAGATGAAGCAAGCAATAAAACCGCAACAGGAGATGATGTTTTGTGCTGGGCTAAATAAATCATAGTTTATGGTTATTACTCACACTCTTTAACTTCTTAGCAAACTAAAATTTAAGCAAGCCCATGACTCTAAACCCTGACTTAATCATCAGCTTTTCTGCCATGCATCGACTGCAATGGGAAGAAGTACAACAGAAAGATGTTATCCTCTATCCAGAAGGTATGGTAGAGCTTAATCAAAGTTCTGCCGAAATTTTAAAACTCTGTGACGGCAGTCGAAAACCAGAAATCATTGTTGCTGATCTTGAGCAAAAGTTTTCTACTAGCGGTTTGCAAAAAGATATTTTTAATTTTCTGGAAATAGCATTACAAAATGGCTGGATTGAACAACACTAAAGTAACACCACCTCGCTGGTTACTGGCAGAACTGAGCTATAAATGCCCATTACAATGCCCTTATTGCTCTAATCCTCTGGATTATGCAAAACATAACTCAGAAATATCAACAGCAGACTGGAAACGGGTATTAAGCCAGGCAAGAAAAATGGGTGCCGTGCAACTCGGCTTTTCAGGTGGTGAGCCTTTAACACGCCAAGACTTGCCAGAATTAGTTTGCCATGCACGACAGTTAGGTTATTACTCTAACTTGATTACCTCTGGCTATGGTCTAAACGAAGATAAAATCATTCAACTAAAGGAAGCGGGTTTAGACCATATTCAGTTGAGCATACAAGCAAGTAGCCAAGAATTAAATGATTATATTGCCGCTACTGAATCCTACGAAAACAAAAAAATAGTTGCCAAGTTAATTAAAAAGCATGGCTACCCTATGGTGCTTTGCGTGGTTATCCATCGTAAAAATATCCATCAAATGGAACAGATATTGAATATGGCGGAAGAGCTGGGTGCTGATTATGTGGAGCTAGCCAATACGCAATACTATGGTTGGGCACACAAAAACAGGGATTTGTTAATGCCGACCAAGGAACAATATGAAAAAGCGGAAGCTATAGCCCAAGCCTACAAAGAAAAAGTGGCTGATAAAATGAAAATTTACTATATTATCCCCGATTTTCATGAAGATCGTCCGAAACCGTGTATGAATGGCTGGGGAACTACTTTTCTAACCATAGCACCAGATGGTGTGGCTTTGCCTTGTCATTCTGCAAGAGAGTTACCTGATTTGGATTGTCCTAATGTCAATGATTTTAGTATTGGGCAAATATGGAATGAATCTAAAGCATTCAATTTTTTTCGTGGCGACGGCTGGATGAAAGAGCCTTGTCGTAGTTGCGATGAAAAAGACAAGGACTTTGGCGGATGCCATTGCCAGGCTTATCTGTTAACGGGGGATATGTGCAATGCTGACCCCGTATGCAGTAAATCACCCGACCACCATGTCATTGAAGCGGCGATAGCCTCTGCACAAGTTAGTGCTTTGTCAATTGATGAAAAGCCGTTGTTGTTTCGTAATAGCAAAAACTCAAAAAAATATATTGAAAATAATGAGGTCTCAATAAGCAAATAGCTTTTGCATTGGCAAAAAATAAAGGAAAGTAAAACAAATAAAATTCGTATTGTTGTTGCTAATCATTCTCATTTAGATTAACATGCTTACTCCGAAATTATTATTCCTTTAATCTTATGTCTACAAAATTTAAACTTACCCTGCTCACAGCGCTAGCACTCTGCCTCCCAACAGCACAAGCACTAACCGTTGAGGAACTAGCCGCACAATTTGAAAGCTACAAAAAACAACAAGATGTTAGGTTTGAACAACTAAGCTCTGAAAACGCACAATTGAAACAACAAAACGCTCAATTACAGCAAAACTTCAACAATACACAATCTCAAGTAAGCAACAATACCACTGCCGTTGAGGTTATTAGTGAAAACTATGAGGGGGTTCAAAAAGCTTCCGAGTGGTTTAATAACACCACAATAGGGGGCTATGGAGAACTGCATTACCAAAACCGAAGTGTTGAAAATGGAGACCACAAAGAAGAGGTTGATTTTCATCGTTTTGTATTATTCTTTGGGCATGAATTTACCGATAATTTACGGTTTTTCTCTGAATTAGAACTAGAACACTCTATTGCAGGCGATGGTAAAGAAGGCGAAATTGAACTGGAACAGGCTTATCTGGAATATGACTTTAATCATAATGCCAGTGTTAAAGCCGGGCTATTTTTAATGCCTGTCGGGATTATGAATGAAACCCATGAGCCTGATACTTTTTATGGTGTTGAACGCAATGAGGTCGAAAAAAATATTATTCCTACCACTTGGTGGGAAGCGGGTATTGGTGGAAATTACCGCTTTGATAATGGTCTAAGTTTTGATGCGGTCATCAGTAGTGGCCTTGATATAGACAGTAGTGGTGACAAAGCATTTAATATCCGCAGTGGTCGGGGCAAAGTGTCCAAACAAAAAGCCAACGATCCTATTATTGCAGTTAGAGGGAAATACACCGGTATTCCAGCTTTAGAACTTGCTACAACAATACTCCACCAAACTGATTTAGGGCAAAGTGATAACCCTAGTGATGAGAGTATTGATGTCGGCTCAGGTACTTTATACCAAGCGCATGTTATTTATAGCCATGGCATTGGCCTGGGTACTTTCACCGGCAAAGCATTATATAGTCGCTGGGAAATTGATATTGATTCTAAACTTCATCAAGCCGCTGAGTCACAATATGGTTGGTATATTGAACCCAGCTATAGATTCCCCACTTCAATGGGTGATATGGGCATCTATAGTCGCTTTCAAAAACTGGATTATTACAGTGGAGCGGAAAAGAACTATGATATATGGGAGGCGGGGGCTAATTGGTGGCCACATGAAAACGTAGTGCTTAAAGCAAATTACATTCATAAAGAAGATACACTAAATAGTAATAGTGATGAGCGCGGCTTTGATCTCGGTATTGGTTACCAGTTTTAAGTCACATATAAGGGCTGAGGAACGCAGATAAAATAATTTTGACAACTCGCCAGCCTATCCATCTTAGGCGTTGCAACTTAGGTCACATAGCTTGCTATGCTCCCTTCGTTGCAGCTTAAAGATGAATAAAAATACTGTGCAAGCCCGACTGTTTATTTATTGTGCGTTGTTTTGATGCTTTAAATTGCGTTCAGTAATGACTAAAATAGTGGCTATGCAAAAAAATATTCTATTGGTTCTACTCTTCAGCATTATTGCTACAGCTCAAGCGGTTGAGTATCAAAGTACAGAAGAATTTTTACTACAGGTCTTTTCTGGCAACACCCCCAAACCTCAAGTACTTTGGCTAAAAAAACATAAGCAAAAAATTATGGCTGATATTCTTCAACATAAACCAGGGTTTATGCGTATCCGTTATTGGCAATCTGCTGAAAAATCGGTCTGGGTTATTAATGAAATTGGCAAAATAAAACCCATCACTACTGCTGTTGTTATCAAAAATCAAAAAATTGATCAAATCAAAGTGCTGGCATTTCGCGAAAGCCGAGGCTGGGAGGTAAAATATGATTTTTTTACCGATCAATTTAAACAAAACACTTTGAATAAAGATTTAAGATTATCGCAAGCTATTGACGGTATCTCTGGCGCAACACTTTCTGTACGCGCACTTACTAAAACAGCTCGGTTGGCATTATTTTTCGATAGTTTAATTACCCATGAAAAATAATAAACACCGTTTATGGCGGTTTATATACAAATTACACCGCTATATCGGACTATTATCCGCTTTAGTTTTGATTGTGCTGGCAATAACAGGCATCTCCTTAAACCATACTGAATATTTGCAGTTAGATAGTCAAATGGTGCAATCAACAACTATTCTTCACTGGTATGGTATTAAATCGACTGCCAAACCCACTTCCTTTGCTACCCAAAACCACTGGATTACCCAACTTAAACAAAAAGTTTATTTTGATCAGAACTTTCTTATTGAAAATCAGCAACCATTACTGGGTGCTATTGAAACAGATAAATTTATTGTTGTTGCTTTTCATCATTCATTACTACTTTTGACAGATAGCGGTGCACTCATAGAACAATTATTCATTGATGATATAGAAAATATAGCAATGAACCAGCAACAAGCTATTATTTTAAAATCCTCCAGAGGAATCAGTGTTAGCACTGATGGACTTATTTCCTGGCAACCCTATACTCTCAAACAGATAACATGGTCTGCTGCTCAGCACACACCTACACATATTTCAACATCCATAGAAAACAAATTCCTGACCTCGACCCTACCTTTGGAGCGTGTGCTTCTTGATCTTCATAGTGGTCGGTTTTTTGGCAAAATTGGCGTTTTTATTGTTGACCTTAGCGCTGTATTTTTAATCATACTGGCATTCAGTGGTTGTGCCATTTGGCTTAATACCATTTTCAAGAATAAATGATATAAACACAAACTTAGATCTTTAAAACATTCCTTACAATCTTTGCAAAAACGTCAATAAGGAATTGTCTCAGCCCGTATAATAAGCACAATTCATCCAAACAAAGCACGCCATGACCCAACACCGCCCCGTTGTTTTATCTTTTTCTGGACACGACCCTAGCGGTGGTGCTGGCATACAAGCGGACATTGAAACACTAATAAGCCACCAATGTCATTGTTGTAGCGTCATTACAGCACTAACGGAGCAAGACAGTAGCAATGTTAAAAAGCTCATTCCTCAACACCCTGAAGATATTATTGACCAAGCAACCACCCTGTTAAATGACTTTCCCGTTAAAGCTATTAAAATTGGTTTACTCGGTCATTATAAAACCGCACTTGCCATCCATAGCATTTTATTACAACACCCACATATTCCCGTTGTTTTAGACCCTGTACTAGCTGCTGGCGGCGGCACTTTGCTCGCTAATAAAAAATTAATAGACTGTATCAATGAGAAACTATTACCCTGCACTACGGTAATAACCCCCAATAGTGAAGAAGCGCGGATACTAACACAACACAGTAATATTAATGATTGCGGCAAAAACCTATTGGATAGGGGGGGTGATACGGTGTTAATTACTGGCACAGACGAGGCATCCACTTTAGTAGAAAACAAATACTTTCAAAAAGAAGGTAAAACAGAAACATTTAGCTGGCAACGGTTAGCAGAAAATTATCATGGCTCTGGTTGCACCCTTGCCAGTGCCATTGCTGCTTTAATAGCACACGGTCTTGACACCTTTACTGCCATTTCAGAAGCACAAGAGTACACTTGGAATTCATTACATGCTGCTTATCATCCTGGTAAAGGACAACATAATCCGCACCGTCTGTTCTGGATGGAAGGCAATATATGAAATTTCCCACTAGCGGCTTGTATGCAATTACCCAAACTGAGGGAAAAAAGGTTGCAACCATTGTGCAAGAGGTGGCTGCTGCCATTAAAGGAGGCGCTGATGTTATTCAATATAGAGACAAAACTGCCACAACCATTGAGCGTTTAAATTGTGCAACAGCACTGCAAGCACTATGTCATACTTATGCAATCCCTCTGCTTATCAATGATGATGTAGAATTAGCATTAAAAGTTAAAGCAGATGGTGTACATTTAGGTAAAAATGATGGCAGCATTGCCACAAGCAGAAAAAGATTAGGCAACAAAGCCATCATTGGTCTGTCCTGTTATAACGATATAAATTTAGCAAAAAAAGCAGAATCTGAGGGTGCTAACTATGTGGCTTTTGGTCGGTTTTTCCCTTCTTCTTCAAAACCTTTAGCATTACTGGCACAACAAGAAACCTTGTGCCTAGCAAAGAAAATGATTCAAGTTCCCATTGTAGCTATTGGTGGGATATTGCCAAATAATGGGCAACAATTATTAGATAATGGTGCGGATGTGTTAGCTGTTATTGGAGGTATTTTTGATCATGCAGCTGAACAATCAGCACTCAACTATCAAACACTTTTCAGCCACTAAGCCTATCATGTCTAATAGTCGTAGAAAATTCATAAAAACTCTCATGGCATTTAGTGCCTATGGCCTAACTCTAGCTAGCAGTATTCTACATGCCTCAGTCACCCATACAGAACGGATTAAAGACCACTTTAACAGCGGAACTTTTGAGCAAACCATGCTCCGTTTATTTGGCAAAGCAGAAATCATTGAAAGTAAAAAAATAAAAATAAGCCGCCTACCTCGTATCGCAGAAAATGGTGCCAATGTTCCCATTACCGTCAGTAGCACTTTAGACGGTGTAGAGAAAATTTCTATTTTGGTAAAAGACAACCCCTCACCGCTTTCTGCTGAGTTTTTTCTATCGCCAGCACTGGTAGCACATGTTTCTGTCAGACTAAAAATGGCTAAAACCAGCCGTATCGTTATTATTGTTCAAGCAGAAGGCAGACTATATCGTACCTCACGCTCTGTTGAGGTCGCCGCTGGCGGTTGCGGAGCTTAACATGTCTAGTATAAAAATAAGAACAAAACGGTTTGCTGAAAACACACAAATTCGGTTATTGATTACGCATCCCATGGCGAACGGACGTGGCAAAAATAGGCAGGGAAAACCAATGGCAGCAAAATATATTACTGTATTGTCTATTTATCATAATGAGTCAAAAATACTGACCTCACATTTATCTGCCAGTATTGCAAAGAATCCTTATTTAGATTTCATACTAAAAGGCGGAGCCAAAGGCGATAAAATTGAAATCAGTTGGGTAGATAATTTAGGAAAAACTGATTTTGCAAGCCATCTTATAAAATGATCGATCCCCAACCCAACTGTACAGACATTTTTGAACAAGGTTTGATGCCAGTTGATCAGGCACTAAAAAAAATACTATCCACAACTCCGCAACTTGCAGATTATCAAATAATTAATATTGAACATGCCAAAGGCCGTACCCTTGCTGAATCCATTACTGCCCCCTTTAATGTTCCACAACATAATAACTCAGCCGTAGACGGCTATGCTTTTCATGCAAGAGATATCCCCACAGAAGGAATCACCACATTAACAGTGATTGGTAGTGCTTATGCGGGAAAGGCTAATTTAACTCAAATTAACAGCGGTCAATGTATTCGCATAATGACCGGAGCCATTATTCCAAAAGGCCTTGACGTTGTTGCCATGCAAGAGCATGTTGAATGTTGCGACCCTATTATTTCTATTGATAAGCGACATAAACAAGGACAAAACATTCGCTTGGCAGGAGAAGATATTTGCCAAAATGAAACCATTTTATCAGCAGGGAAATTTATAACACCTGCTGATATTGGATTGATAGCCTGTTTGGGCTTTGCCGAAATAAAAGTGCGTCGCAAATTAAAAATCGCCATTGCTTCCACAGGTAATGAAGTCATCAGCATCGGTGCAAACCACAGCAAAGAGAAAATATACGACAGCAACCGATACATTCTTTATTCTGCTTTAGATCGCCCCGATATTGAAATCATCAATTTAGGTGTTTTAGAAGACAATGCCGAAACACTGTTAAAACAATTTAAGCAAAGCGGTCTTTATGCAGACATTATCATTTCATCTGGTGGGGTTTCGGTAGGTGATGCCGATTACACTAGAACAGCACTAAAACAATCTGGTACGGTTGATTTCTGGAAGATTGCTATTAAACCCGGTCGACCACTTGCCTTTGGCTCAATAGGACAAAGTTTGTTTTTTGGTCTGCCAGGAAACCCTGTGGCAGTGATGGTTACCTTTTATCAGTTTGTGCTACCTGCCATAGAACAAATGCTGGGTATTAAAAACAAAATCATTGCCCCCCTTATCAAAGCCAAAAGCGAAGAAAATATAGCTAAAAAACCAGGCCGTACAGAAGTAGTTCGCGGCATCATAGAGCAAGATAATGAGGGTAACTGTACTGTTAAAACCACAGGAAAACAAGGCTCAGGCATTCTTCGCTCAATGAGCCTAGCCAATGCCTTCATTATTCTTGAGCATGATAGATCTACGGTAAAAGCAGGGGAAATAGTCACTGTTCAAACTTTTTCTGGCTTGTTTTAAGCTTGCCTATTATGAAAACCAGATTGTATTCAATAAATAAATAGTCAATCCTTAAAAACACAACAATCCTCTGATTTATAATAATAAATCAAACAAAAACCATAGGAAAATAATGGAATAATGGGGGCAGGCTACTTTAATTTATAATTTTTAGTAAAAACAATAGCTAATGCCTATAAAAGCACATAACAAAAAATTCCAGTCGACCGCTGGCAGTGCGGTTTGTTTTCAAAGGTCATTTTTTATCAAAGTTCTGTGTGTTTGCAGGGTTCATCGAACATCTGCCAACGGCCACTGAATTTGGCGTTATACACCCAATTTCAATTTGAACGTTGAGTAGAAAGGTTTGGTTTTATGCTATAATTTTAAGGTTTTATTAGCAATTATTACAAAGAGTTTTGAATAGAATGGAATTAATAGACGATCTTGTACAAATAAATTCCCTTGATAAAAAGGACTATCAACACGTTGTTGTGGCTATATCGAATAACTGTGGGGAGTTAGAGTGGGGGATGCTAGTTAAAGACATATCAAGAAAAGTTGATGGCGATGCTATTAAAGCATTAATTCGGTTCATCAACTTTTTATCTGATAATGTGTCTGAGTTAATTGGATATAACTCACATATCAAAGAAATCAATGAATTTTTAACTAAATTATTAAATGATGAGCCAAAAGCTTTATTGGGCTGGGAGAGGGTAAAGGGGTCTTTAGAAGATTTAGATGCGTTTTTTTTACATAAAAAAGAGGAATCTATAAAAAACAAATTTAGTCGAGTAACAAGTTTTAAAATAGTTACCGATGTTCGTCCGATTTTTAGCATGGATAAAAAAAGTATTTCTAAAATAACTTATCCAAGTATTCTTAAAATTGAAACTTGTGATGACAAAGAATTTGTCTGTGAATTCTATGAAGATACTCTTGATAAACTTATTGAAGAACTACAGGTAGCAAAGGATAAATTAAAATTGATTAGAGCAAACTATGCCAAATAGCAATATTGACTCATCAAAAGAATTAATAGACTCAGTTACCAAGCTGATTGAAAAGCTCGAGAACTTTCCACTAACAGAGGAAATAGTTTATCTTATTTCTGCCATAGTAGTTTTTTCATTTGTTTACATTATGACAACGATAATTATTAAGTATAAAAAGAATTCAAAAATGGAAAGATTATTAGAAAAAAACACCGATATTATCGGTCAATGTAAAGAAGTTATGCGTAATGTTTGTACTGCCTTGGAGCAGTTATGACTTATTTTATAATTATGATTAGCGTTGCTATTCTTTCTTTCTTTTTAGCACTCTATAATGAAAATAAATTTAGTAAAAAAATAGAAGAAATCAATAGTCTAGGAGAAGAAATTAAGGAAATATCTGTTAGATTAGAGCGGTTAAATAATTATCAAAAGGGAATTACAGAAACTAATAAAATTATATTTCAATTATATGAGTTAATGGATTATGAGGCAATAATAAAAAATTGCTACAATTCGCCTGTAAATAATAGATCGTTGAAAAATTTGATTAGTAATTCATTTAACTATGGGCAAAAGAGTCCAATTAAACCATATAAGAGGCATCGTAAGCCAGCTGCAGAACAATATTTTCAGCCTCTGATCAACCCAGTGCTCTGACAGAGTTCATCGAACATCTGCCAACGGTCACTGAATTTGGCGTTATGTGTAAAAAATGAAATAGAAATAATTTTCATCAACAAAGTAAGGGGAGCAAAATGAGAATTAAAAGCATTATCATATTTATATCGTTATTTTTAGTTGCTTCATCTGCCATAGCCGATCTTAGTTGTCGGACTGATTCTTTCGGCACAACACGTTGTGATAATGGGCAAACATTCCGAACAGACTCTTTCGGCACCACAAGAGATAATCAAGGTAATTCTTGGCGCACTGATTCATTCGGCACTACCAGAGGTAGTGATGGTTCATCCTATAGAACTGACTCTTTTGGCACCACAAGAGACAATCAAGGCAACTCATGGCGCACTGATTCATTGGGTACAACTAGGGGTAGTAATGGTACAAACTGTAGAACAGACTCATTTGGCACCATGCGCTGTAATTAGCAGCACATAACAAGTCACTACAGTTGACCCCAGGTCAATAATGGAGACAGGCTACTTTAATTTATAATTTTTAGTAAAAACAATAGCTGATGCCTATAAAAGCACATAATCGGGTAAGAGCTGGTTTCACTCCAGCCCTCCCCACACCACCCTGCATGTGGCTCCGCACAAGGCGGTTCATTAGCCATTTGGATAATGGAACTTCACCCACTGTTCTTTAACAGACACTAAGCCTTGAGCTTTCAACCATTCATTATTGATACCCAACTGCACAGCTTTGGTTTTCGCCAATCGGTAATACCCTTTGGAACTCAAGCCAATAAAGATCGCCAGTTTGGTAGAGACTCCCAAACGCATCAGATTTCGAATACGGGATCTAGGTCTGCGTCACTGTTTTAAGTAGTCAACCCTTAAAAACACAACAACCATCTGATTTATAACAATAAATCAAACAAAAACCATAGGAAAAACAAGCAGTATTTGGTAAAATAACGGCTATTTCTTGGTCGTTTTGCTGATAAAATATACTAACAAAACCAACCCCAAACACAGAGCAACTAAACCTCTTTCATTCAGAGTTATTTGTCGAATAGGGTATAAGAGCCGCTTCACTCCCTCCGTCATTCCTGCATGTTCTAAGCAGGAATCCAGGAGATAGGCACGAAACCTGAAGTACAAGTTTAATAACTTAAGGTGTTTAACAGTGTCACTATCTCCTTATCCAATTGCCATTGGATAGTGTAATCAAAAACAGTTTTTTAATGTTGTTGATTGACACGATTGTTATGATACGAGGTGTTTAAAACTAGATTCCCGATAACAGACTTCGGGAATGACGTGTGGTAACAGAGGTTCCAGTTACTCTAGACCTGAGTCTTTAGTCTTTAGATCCGTAAGGTGCGTTCCACGCACCAGAACCAATCAAAAATCAAGGAGTCTTGAGTCTTGAGTCTTTAGAACCGTAGGGTGCGTTCCACGCACCAGAACCAATCAAAAATCAAGGAGTCCTTAGTCTTTAGTCTTTAGTCTTTAGTCTTTAGTCTTTAGTCTTTAGTCTTTAGTCTTTAGTCTTTAGTCTTTAGTCTTTAGTCTTTAGTCTTTAGTCTTTAGTCTTTAGTCTTTCGTCTTGAGTCTTGAGTCTTGAGTCTTGAGTCCCTTAACTCTGAAACGGATAAAAAAATTCTAGCCTTTTTTATCCGTTCATGGGTTATGCTGAGGTCTCTTTATATTAATGAAGTCGCTCATAATGGCAAGAAGAAGTGAACATAGTCAGGAAGAAATCAAAGAAATGGTATTGAACGCAGCCGAAACCATTGTTATTGATGAGGGCTTTAGTGAATTAAAAGTGCGTAAAGTGGCTATGGGGATGGGATATACCGTGGGCAGTATTTATATGGCTTTTGATAATTTGTCTGATTTGGTTATGCAGATAAAAGGACGTACTTTAGATGACATTGCCGAGCAATTACTTCAGGTACAAACAGAGGGAAATGCTGAGAAAAATATCATAGACTTGGCTATTGCTTATCAGACTTTTGCTGGTCAGAATTTTAATCGCTGGAGTATGATTTTTGAGCATCGTTTAGCAGAGGATGAGCTGCTTCCTGATTGGTATCAAGAAAAAGTAAACCTTGTTTTTAGTTTGGTTGACTTACAATTTCAACGCTTATCGACCAAGCAAGATAAAGAACAAAGTCGCTTGGCTGCACGCGCCTTGTGGAGTGGTGTGCATGGGATTTGTATTTTGTCGTTATCAGGTAAGACGGATTTGTTGGGGATGAGTAGTATTGAAAACACAGTTAATTTATTGGTGGAAGGTTTTATTAACGGATGGAAAAATAATTAGTCAAGCTTAAAAAGACGAAAGACGAAAGACGAAAGACTAAAGACGAAAGACGAAAGACGAAAGACGAAAGACGAAAGACTAAAGACTAAAGACTAAAGACTAAAGACTAAAGACTAAAGACTAAAGACTAAAGACTAAAGACTA
>QPIL01000016.1 GCA_003666325.1 Methylococcales symbiont of Iophon sp. n. MRB-2018 | reverse complement strand
AGGCCTTTAAGAACACTTACACCACAACGACGAGAAAAAAAATGGGCAATGTACCTACTAACAAGTACAAACACATCATCTTCATCATCTTCAAAACAAGCTAACACAGGGTTGACAGTATTTGTATTCTTATGCCCAGGTAAATCTTTCATATATTCGTCCAGGCGATAAATGCTGTCCACTCGTTTCTTGATGTCGCTAATAGTTTTCTCGAAATTGTAACCAAAAAACCATCGTGCACAACCACCAGCATAATAAAACCTCTCATACATGACTTCATTCATCATCTTTTTGAAATTTTTCTTTGAATTTTCACTGATGCCTTTGATTTCTTGCAGTGATTGGTTGGGATCAGTGGTAAACTTTAAAATCTCCTGCAGAGACGTGTTAATGCTGCTGTCGACTGGAAACAATTTTTCTTTGAATTCAGAAAAAATAAATGGATAAGAACAAGCTTTTTCGTATTGCTCATAAGTCCATGAATAAACAATGTGATCGGCTATATGGTCTTGAATTTTAGTTTGAATAGAATATGATGAAACAAATACAGCTTTCCTTTCCTTGCGACTTTGATCGTACCACATTGTGACTTGTCCCATTATTGACATATAATTCTGTTTCGTAAGACCATCAACAATAACAGTACAATTTCCACTTCCAATAGAGGATAATACATTGTTAAATTTATAGTCCGCTTCACTTAAGTTACGAACAACTTTCCCTTCTTTCTTATGTAATATTACAAAGTTGGCCGCACCAATACTGGAGTAATGTAACCACACAAACTTCTGCGAGCTTTGAAGTGCTTGATAGTAGGTCCAAGCCCAGACTAGTGATGACTTCCCTGTTCCAGGTGGTCCTTGGACAGATAACATACCATTGAAGCTGTCAAGCTTTTCCCAAAGTTTGACATTCTCGGTACGCATGTACAACTTGGCTTCGCACAGCCCGGCCAGATCCATATGTTTAGTATCCAAATAGATAGATTTCGAATCATACGTGATCTTTTCAAGTGGAAAGTTTTTATATTCTTCTAAAAATACAAATAAAAAGTTTTGATAAGTATCAATGCACAACATGAAGTACCTGTCTATAGTGGCCACCCCGAACCAACAAACTGCATTTGGAGGTGGCCTGATTATGTTATCCGATTTCTATGGTATAAACTACTCTGAGGCCTCAGATAATTGGCTGCATATTAGAAGGTGACCTTATTACACAGGTCAAAAAAAATTATTCGATTATTGTGTCAGAGACCCCAAATCACTGGCACCCATTGGTCCGACCTGCACTAAATTCTTTAGAACACAGTTGGCGCTTTTAATGTGGTGCAATTGACTCCACATAATGCACTCCTCACTTCACCTCCGTGCATTATGCTCACCTCCGTGCATTATGCTCACCTCGAGCATTATTGTGGCTGTCCTTCAAGAGAACCCCACCAATAAGACTTGTGCTGACTGTTTGGCACAGGACCCTGAGTGGGGGGTCATTAACAGAGGGATCATGGTCTGCATCAAGTGCTCGGGAACTCATCGTTCCTTTGGGACACACCTCTCCAAAGTCCGCTCCATAGGACTGGACGAGGAGATATGGACCAACAAGGA
>QPIL01000015.1 GCA_003666325.1 Methylococcales symbiont of Iophon sp. n. MRB-2018 | reverse complement strand
TAAATAGTAGTCTTTATCAGCATCACAAAAGAAAACATCACCACGGCGATTGCCTCTCTGGGTAATGTGATGTGGGATATTAGCAAATACGCTTCTGGCTTGTCTTGGCATAGGTGTATTTTAACAGATAAAAGGGTAGCGTCCCCTTATTTTCTCTATTTGCCGATACTTTGTAGGATGGTAACTAAGGAAAATTTAGAGTACTAACGCCGAGCATCAGCGGCAGTTAAAAGCAGAGTGTAGCGCAGCGAAACGGCGCTTTTAACTGTCCGCTGGATGCTTTTGTTATGTGCTTTTTGCTTTTTCTGCATATCTTGACCATTGAGTATTTTCTTTTGAAATTAACCCTTCTACCCTCTGCACCAATTTACAGAAAGCATCATCATTATCGTAAGGCGAGCATTTTGTTTGAAATAGATATTTTTCATGTTTTAGAGTTTCCGCAGTTGTGCGGTACTCTATCCAGTTTTCGTGATATTTATATAGAGCAGAAAGCCCTGCTGACACAGCAATTATCACACCCAACGAACCAATAATAATTGAGTAATATGGGATAGCTGAACCAATGCCAGCAAGAAAAGGAATAATGGCAGCAGCAATTATTTCTAAGAGGCGTAACCGTTTAAACCATTTCTGATTTGTTTGACTTTTTTTACTATACCAGCTTATTTGATCATTCAGCCTGCCATCCAAATATTCTTCTTCTGTCATTCTAGTTGCTTAGCCTCGATAAAGATTCCATATTGCATCTATAACTGGTTTTTTATTCCATCCAACAGCCTGATTTGCATTACCTAAAACTACTCCAGATTTTCTTTGCTGACCAAAAGGGTTTACAGCCAAAATTGGCTTGTTATAGGTTTTTGAACCTTCAATTTCTTTCTTGATCCATTTGCTGTAGCTTGCATACATGCCAGACGGTATAATAATTACATGGCTTCGGCTTATTTTGTTATATATTGCATTTTTTAACTGAGTGTCATTAGCTGCATTATGAATTGGATCATTTTTTGGAACTGAGAAATCTTGAAAGTTTAGTGATGCTTGTCCAACTGACCAACTTTCTTTGAAAATCCAGCTTGATAAAGTTTCGTAGTGATCAGAATATGCCCAAGCATGACTGATAAAAATGTGTATTTGATGACTACTCATAGCGGTATCCCTGATTTTCAATTGTTTATAGCATTATTGATCCATATCAAGTGTGCGGTACTCCCCTGAATCAGAATCATAAACTTCCACCTCTACAGACGAACCGTAACTATCAATAGATTGTACTTCTACATCTTTATATTCACCAGTTCCCCAATCGTAGATTTCAATTTCTTCGCCCTCTCTTACAAGACTACCTTTTTCTATATCAGCGAAAGACCCAGCATCCCAATCATAACCATCCCAAGCAAAGCTTGTTGTAGATACCATCAATAAACCAATTACCAATACTCGTTTCATAACGTTGCTCCTTTAGCACATAACGCCAAGGTAACCTGCCGCCGACTGATACGCTAAAAATAGCATAAATACACCTAACATTCAAAATCATCAGGTTTTTGTTAAATTAACTTGCGTTAGGCGGTCAGGTTGACCGTTTTGTTAGTGCGTCGATG
>QPIL01000017.1 GCA_003666325.1 Methylococcales symbiont of Iophon sp. n. MRB-2018 | reverse complement strand
TAAATAGTAGTCTTTATCAGCATCACAAAAGAAAACATCACCACGGCGATTGCCTCTCTGGGTAATGTGATGTGGGATATTAGCAAATACGCT
This sequence comes from Methylococcales symbiont of Iophon sp. n. MRB-2018, assembly GCA_003666325.1. GTDB lineage: Bacteria > Pseudomonadota > Gammaproteobacteria > Methylococcales > Methylomonadaceae > QPIN01. The sequence continues at coordinate 1,528 of QPIL01000017.1, read as the reverse complement.
TCTGGCTTGTCTTGGCATAGGTGTATTTTAACAGATAAAAGGGTAGCGTCCCCTTATTTGTGCCTTATTTGTGTGTGGGGGGAACCTCAAATACAATACGAAATATTGAACTTCTTTGTCAGAGTTGTAATAGATCAAAATCAGATAGAATCTCTTAGTTTGGCGTTATGTGGTTTGACAAAGTCATATCGATATGACTATAGTAATACCATGTTAACATCGATGAGGTGAGTAATGAGATCTGTAACAGTTTCCCCAAAATTTCAGGTAGTTATTCCGAAGGACGTCAGAGAATCTATGGGAATAATTTCGGGACAAAAAGTACAAATGCTGACCTATAGCAATCGTATAGAGCTAATTCCCATTAAACCAATGTGTGAAATGAAAGGTATCTTAAAGGGCATTGATACAGAAGTACCCAGGGATAAAGATCGTCTATGAATGTAGTCGATTCATCAGCATGGCTATCCTATTTTGCAGGTGATGCCAATGCAAAGATATTTTCAACTCCAATAGAGAATATTGAAGAATTAATTGTTCCCAGCATTACCATTGCCGAAGTCTTTAAATTCGTTTTGCGTCAACGTGGCGAAGATATGGCTTTGGAAGTTACTGCCCACATGGAGCAAGGCAAGGTTGTACCACTTGATAGTTCATTAGCTATTGATTCGGCTAAATATGGTATTGACTATAAATTACCATTAGCTGACAGTATTATTTACGCAACAGGTCAAAAATTTAAAGCGGTAATATGGACGCAAGATATAGATTTTAAATTGTTAGAAGGGGTTAAATATTACCCAAAATAACGGGGACAGGCTGAAGCTCCCCCTGTCCCCATTATTGCATGGGTTTTTCTACAGCCTCGTTATGCGTAAAATAAACAATGTACATAATTTTAAGGATAGAGAATGAAAAACCAAACAACCACAATTAGAAAAATTGTAAAACAATTAAACAAAGGAGATGTTACTGATGGTGGTTTTTGGCTTCCAAATATACAAAGAAATTTCGTATGGAAAGAATATCAAACAGAAAGGCTTTTTGACTCCTTGATGAGAGATTATCCAATCGGAACATTATTGGTATGGAAAACAAAAAGCAATATTAAACATAGAAAATTTATAGACATTTACAAAAATGATACCAATTTCACTGCTTTTTATATGCCAGAAAATAATAAATGTAAGTTGCTGGTTTTAGATGGTCAACAACGATTACAAAATAAGGAAGAAATAAGGAGAAATAAGGGAAATAAGGGGACGCTACCCTTTTTTAGGTCTACCCACCCCTTTAAAACTCAAATCTCTACCAATCTTATCACTCAGATTTTTAATAAAATTATCACCTCCGCACGGGGGTAAACCTTTGTGCGTGTTTCTTTGCAAGATTTCAATATGTTTTTGCCTTATCATAGACTGTAAGTAATCTTGATATTCATTCTGTAAAACACCAATATCATAATCCGTTATTAACTTATCATGAGATACGCCTAAATGATGACTTGCACTTGAGTGTTTATAATCAA
>QPIL01000018.1 GCA_003666325.1 Methylococcales symbiont of Iophon sp. n. MRB-2018 | reverse complement strand
ATAACTTTAAAACTGATTTGGGTGATGAGGGCTAATTTGCCTTGTGAACCGACTAATAGGCGGGCGACATCGTAGCCGGCGACATTTTTCATTACTTGTCCGCCGAAGGTTAGTAGTTCGCCAGTACCGTCAATAGTTTGCATAAAATTAGTTTATTTCTTTAATCATTTTATCAAAGTCGGATTCATAAATTCTATCTTCAATTACTCGATATTTTTCAAATTCTTTTAACGCCAATTCTTTAGCAATCTGATGAGAAATTTTTCCTTGATGCTGTAATACTTCTTTTTCATTAAACTGCAAAAAAGCGTCTAATTTACCAACCCAATCTTGCATTGACATTGTTTGCTTATTTTGCGCTTGTAATTCTGCATAATCCAAATACATCACCACAATTCTCTGAAAAAAATCAATCTCATTTTGTGATAAATAATTCTTTGCAACTGTCACATCGTCTTGACGAATTTTACCATTAGGTGCATTTTTCCAGCCTGTCAAACCCATGTTTTGCTTTTGAGCATCAACGCGATGGTAAATAATTTCTGCGGCAGTTTCTCCGACAATAGCCCAATGTAATTTATTTTGGACGGTGGCAAAAAAGTTTTGGCTAGTTTTGTGCTCAGGCTCGTAATCGATACTGCATTGTGAATAAATGTCAGTTATTTTTTGATATATTCTGCGTTCACTGCTACGAATATCACGAATTCTTGCCAGCTGTTCCTCAAAATAATCCTTACCAAAAACAGGATTAGGATTTTTCAATCTTTCATCATCCATGGTAAAACCTTTGATGATAAATTCACTCAGATGTTGGGTTGCCCATTGACGAAACCGTGTACCTTGAATAGATTTCACCCGATAACCGACTGAGATAATCACATCGAGATTGTAAAAATTAGTAGGTTTGGTAGAAAAATCGGAATTTCCGATTTTTCTACAACTTAACTCCTTTGCCAATTCATTTTCTTTATAAATATTAAGAATATGCTCGTTAATCGTAGAACGACTTTTATCAAATAATGTTGCCAATTGCCCAATCGTTAACCACACTGTTTGATTCTGCACCAGCACATCAACTTTTATTTGGCTATTTTCCGCCTTATAAAGCAAAAAATTATTTTGAATTTGTGGAGGTTTAGTCATTACTTTAATGCTGTTTGTAAAGCCTTTAGCAACTCATCACTTTTGCCAAAAGATTGGCTCATTTTTGCCAATAATTCATCGCTAGAATATTGTTTTTGTGCTTCTGGCTGATGCGGGTTTTTAATGTCTAAATTGTAGTTATTGTCTTGAATAGTTTTTATATCCACTTGCCACGCATATTCGCTTGCTTTGCGGTTGTGCCACCATTTTTTTAGCCCCTCAAACTCAGATAATTGTATCGGCTTGGTTTTAGAATAGGCTTTGTAGCCCTCTGGTAGTTTGTGTTCAAAATACCAAATTTTTTGGGTTGCCTCGCCTTTAGTGAAAAATAACAAATTAGTTGCCACCGAGGCATAAGGCTGAAACACCGAATTAGGCAAGCGAATAATGGTGTGTAAATTACAATCTTCTAACAATTTCTGGCGAATGCGTTGTTTAACACCATCGCCTGTGAGTGAGCCATCAGGTAAGACAATCGCCGCTCTGCCATTTTTTTTAAGCAA
>QPIL01000019.1 GCA_003666325.1 Methylococcales symbiont of Iophon sp. n. MRB-2018 | reverse complement strand
AACAGCTCGTATCTAGATCTATGCTCCATGGAGATCTTAGTCAATTTTGAAAATTCCAGGCGCGTGATAACTGTTCCCGAGGAGTCAGACCTCTATATTGAAGTGGAGAGAGAGATATTGAAGCGTTTCCCTGGAAGAGACATCACCATTGCGCCTGTGGGGAATAAAGTCGCACAGTCCATCTCGAAGGAGGTTTATATTCTACAAAAATTGACCAAGAAGTGGGGGTATGTTGATGTCACTGATATCCACCAAGTTACAGGGGGAGATGAAGTCACTCTTGTCAAGTTTTCTAAGCTTGTAAGTAGTGTACATAATGACCCAAACTCCTGACAAAATTTTTTTAAATCTTACAATTCAGGGCACAACCTGTTCCCAAGTCCTTTATTCTAGCAGTTCTGATTCCAAAAAGGTGTTGATTCTTAATGAGGAATGAGGTCTAGTCTAGCCACACACAAATCACTTTTACTCATGACATCTCAGTTTCACTCTGTCAATTTTTGAGCATAACAAAACCTTTCTCAGCACTGTAAAGTGAGAGGTTGTGCATGTGTTATACTTGAAAGGAAAAAAGGCACCAATGCAAATAGAACTGGCTACCCATAATTATAGCCCCCCATAATATAGGCCATTATTCTCAAAATGTATTCTGGGAGCAGCCATCAGTACAGTAAGCCAAGTGTCCACAATACAATTTAGATCTGCATGTGCATGCTCTAGATTATCGACCAATTATGGTAAGTATAATTATATCCCCACCATTGCAAAAATATCATGTACTGTAAATTCTCTTTAGGGTGATCCTCATCAGAGCACCTTAGATGCCGTAGCAAAAGTGATGAAGCCATCACGACTAGAAGCAACTGCCCTTAGCAAGCTCTTCCCTTCATCTCAAGCTTCTTTGCCAAAACTGGCAGCCAATTTTGATCCCGGCAGTGACTGCGTCTTTGCTGAGCAAAAGAAGAGGAAGAAAAGTGCCCGTGTGAAGCCCAGTAAACTCAACCTTGCCTTTCTCCGTGCACGTCGTGTGCCGACTACTATTCCACGAGGCAAGCACAGAAAAGACTTGGTCACAAATGGCAGAATCAGGAAAGTTGATTTCACCAGGGAGATGAGTGCCCAGGTGGTAAAAAATACCATTATAACTGCATTTTCTGAACTACAAGACTTCAATTCGTCTTATAATATTCTCTCCCAAAGTCAGGATGGGAGGTTGACTCTAGCAGACAACCAGTATCCTAGTGGAGTTCAGTTTGTTGACAAAGCCCTTAAACACCGGGGAAATGTATACCTGACTTGTATGGAAGAGGTACAAGTTGGGTGTATGTGAGGATGTATACATTGGTTACTGAGTGTGTTATGTTATTTACGTAGTTACTGCAAGACTCCTCAGATTCTGATCTTCCAGATTTTTCTTTTAGCAAGAGGAAAAGGGTATGGCATAATTGCAGGGATTCCACATGTAGGAATTTTACATGATGGCCTATGGGAGGGCATCTATGTAGTTTTGTGGGTCAGGGGCCGGGGGTGGGCTTAGTGCAGCATTTTTATTAGCTGTATTGTGGCACATGTACAGGCATTATAAATATCTATTCCTTTTCTCCATGTGGATGAATTAATAACTAAAGGTGCGGGTGTCTACGCAAATAACTGTGCATCATGC
>QPIL01000113.1 GCA_003666325.1 Methylococcales symbiont of Iophon sp. n. MRB-2018 | reverse complement strand
TCTGCTGCCATGCCTGAATTAAAGCCTAGGGTAAAGATTGGGGCATTTGATGCAAGGGTGAATATTGCATTATCCGTACCCTCAGCGGCAGTACCCGTTGCCAGTGTGTATATTGGACTTTGTTCGCGTAAACGAGCATTTTGGGCGACAAAGTTAAGTATCAGTACGTTTAAGTCATTAACGCCGTCATAGTCAGGGTTTGCTGTTTGTAGCATTCCTTGATCATTATTAACAGCCTCATCAACATACCAAGGGCCGAGGTTTTGGTTAAAAGCAGTGGCACCATCGAACATGCGGAACATATTCGTTACCCTAGCAACATTCCAGCCACCAATGTCTTGATTAAAATCACTGGCACCAGCGAACATGTCGGACATATCCGTTACCCTAGCAACATTCCAGCTACCGAGGTCTTGATTAAAAGCACTGGCACCTGCGAACGTGTTGTCCATAGTCTCTACGCTAGCAACATTCCAGCCACCGATGTCTTGATTAAAAACACTGGCATCGAGGAACATGTTGGACATATCCGTTACCCTATCAACATTCCAGCCGCCGATGTCTTGATTAAAAGCACTGGTACTGGCACTGACACTGGCGAACATGCCGCCCATATTAGTTACCCTAGCAACATTCCAGTCGCCGATGTCTTGATTAAAAACACTGGCATCGAGGAACATGTTGGACATATCCGTTACCCTATCAAGATTTGGACTATCGCTTGCACTCATCATCATCGCGCTGGCACCACGAAATGCACCACTCATGCTTGTCCAGTTGGCAGTTCCCCATTGCTGTATGTCTATTAATTTCCCTCTATTTTCCTCATTATCATCCAAGTTAAAGCGGGTGATGGTGTTTGTGGCTGTAACTGTGTAGTCGTCAGCAGTGTCGTAGGGATGGGTAGGGTTATTGCTGGTAATCTCTTCGCTAGTACCATCGCCCCAATTAATGGTGTAACTACCCTCACTAGGGAAGGTCAGGGTCAGATCACCCGCAGGCATCCGCCATACGGTATTAAATGAGTCGTGTGAGTCTGCCTGTGAGGCAGTGCTGAATAAAAAACCCGATGCCAGTAGCAGAGTAGTAACAATAAGGTGGGTAATATTTGTTTTTAGCATTTTTTTAACGTGTATAACTGACGAATTTAATGCAAGCAAGATAACCAAGCAAGGTAACAATATGGTAGAAAAATGCAAGGGAAATTGGGCTTAAAAGTTAAGGTATTATACCAAATTCAATAAATACTAAATATAGTGCTTATATTAGTGCCTTATGTGTTTGCTAAAATATAGGGCTACTTCATTGATAACCCACTATTTTTAGTTAGCTAATAAGGTGATAATATGAGTGCTAGATAGTGTATTTATTTGTTGAACATGGTATAAGATCCGCTTCACTCCCTCCGTCATTCCTGCATGTTCTAAGCAGGAATCCAGATACTGTCTTAAAAGGCAAGCTTTTTTGATTTTTATTTGGAATTAACTTTTAGCTTAGTTCGCAACCTTTGGGGTCTTATCCCCAAACTCCCATCATTCACAGAAAAACACATCAATTTAACCATTATTTTGCATAATCTACATCAAATGGCCGCCCAGACTTTAACACCCCATAAGAAATTACCAAAAATCAAGAAGTCTTTAGTCTTTAGTCTTTAGTCTTTAGTCTTTAGTCTTTAGTCCTGAGTCCTTATTGTGCACTTAGCCTCGATTCATCAGAAAAATTCCAGACTCTACGGATACGCAGAATGTCGAGTTCTTGAAGTAATTCTTTTGGTAGCGCAGGGAAAGGTGCACTCAATATTACAATTTGTTTTGCCGCATCATCCAGTGCTTTATTTCCCGATGACTTAATAATGCTAATGCCAGTAATGCTTCCATTAGCATTGATTCCAACGTCCATGGTTAAGGTGTTGGAATAACCTTTTTTCTTGGCTGCTTCAGGAAAGTTAAGATTGCCTATTTTTTCAATTTTTTGTTCCCAGTCTTTTTGGTATTGAGCTGCCATGGCTTTATGCGTACTGACTGAGTTAACAAATTTAATTTTGGATTTTTCAGAGCTTTGTTTGCTATAACGTATTTCTGAGCCTAACTGGGCAATTTGTCTTTTTAAAGCTAGATGGGTTATTTTAGTTGTTTTTTTAACCGGGGTTGGTGCTGGCTTCTTTGCTACCACTATTTTATCCACCGCTTTTGTTTGGGTGATTATTTTTTTACCCCTCTTGGGTTGAATCTTGGGTTGAATCTTGGGTTGAATCTTGGGTTGAATCTTGGGTTGAATCTTGGGTTGAATCTTGGGTTGAATCTTGGGTTGAATCTTGGGTTGAATCTTGGGTTGAATCTTGGGTTGAATCTTGGGTTGGCTTTTGGGTTGTGATTTGCGAGATGCAGGTTTTTTGTTCTGTTTTGTTCCCTGACTGGGTGTTCTTTGTTTAGGTGGTTTTGGTTTTTTAACTGCTTTCCCTGCTCCTTGTTGGTTATCTTGGGCAATAAATTTGGCTTTTTTTGGGGCTTTTTTAGTGGGTAAACTGGCGAGTGTGATTTCTATGGGCCTATTAATTTTTTCAAGTAAAGGAGCAGTAGAATTAAGTCCGAGGATAATAAGAACATGAAAAACAGTAGCGGCAAAAAGGGAGATAAGTAAGGAGTCACTCGCCGAGATAATGGGTTGGACGAATGGGGATGCTTGTACAGTGTCTGTCATAGTAAAGTTTTACGATTTTTTTGCCAGTGTGTTTTCAATATGATCCATCAGTTGAGCACTGATATTAAGACCAAAAATAGCATCAAGCTCTTGAACACAGGTGGGGCTGGTCACATTGATTTCTGTTAAAAAATCACCAATGACATCAATACCCACAAAAACTAAACCTTTCTTTTTAAGGGTAGGACCTATTTGATTAGCAATCCATAAATCTCTCTCCGATAGCTCCCGTCCTTCAGCACGTCCCCCTGCTGCAAGATTACCTCTGCTTTCGCCTTTTGCAGGAATACGTGCCAAAGCATACGGTACAGGCTCTCCATTGATTAGCAAAATACGCTTATCACCTTCTTTTATTTCAGCTATATATCGTTGTGCCATAATATAGCGGCGCCCATAATCCGTCATTATTTCTAATATGACATTGAGATTAGGGTCATTCTCCCGTACATGAAAGATAGAAGTGCCTCCCATACCATCCAGTGGTTTTAAAATTATTTCCTTATGTTGCTGTAGAAACTGTTTAAAGCGTTGTGGCTCTCTGGCGACAAGTGTATCTGTGCAACACTGTGGGAACCAGGCTGTAAAAAGTTTTTCATTAGCGTCCCGTAGAGACTGCGGCTTATTAACAAGGTAAGTGCCTTTTTGTTCGGCTTGTTCTAAAAGATAAGTCGCATAAATATATTCCTGATCAAATGGCGGGTCTTTCCGCATAATGATAGTGTCTAGGTTTTCCAGAGCAATTTCCTGTTCGCCAATAAAGTCATACCAATTATTCGGGTCTCTTTGTACTTGTAAAAGACGTGTTCTTGCACAGGGTTTCCCGTTACGCATGTATAAGTCATTAAGTTCCATATAATGAATTTCCCAACCTCTGGATTGAGCCTCAAGTAACATGGCAAAACTGGTTTCTTTGTTTATTTTGATCTGGTCAATAGAGTCCATGACCATACCGAATTTTATTGTCATTAGTTTATTCAGTATCTCTAAGTTAAAATGATTCTATCAAATTTATTTTATAAATGTTGTTTACCTTGAAAAGAATTTTTGGTATAAAGGTCGGCTAACTTTAAATCATGGCGAACATCGCCTAGGTACGACAGAGGTAATCATGTCAAAAATATGTCAAGTCACAGGAAAACGCCCTGTTTCTGGTAATAATGTATCCCATGCACACAATAAAACAAAAAGACGTTTTAATCCTAATCTTCATCAACATAGATTTTGGGTTGAAAGTGAAAATTGTTGGATTCGTCTAAAAGTCTCTGCAAAAGGCATGAGAATTATTGATAAAAAAGGTATAGATGCAGTGCTTGCAGATATACGTAAGTCTGGCATTAAAGTATAAGGATCTCTCATGCGTGATAAAATCAAAATGGTATCTAGTGAAGGTAATGGTCACTTTTATACAACCACTAAAAACAAAAGAACAATGCCCGAAAAAATGGAGATGAAAAAATATGATCCAGTTGCTCGTAAGCATGTTATGTATAGGGAAGTAAAAATTAAATAGTTTTTTTCGCTCGGATAAATTCAATGTCCAGCGAAAAGTGTTTTTTTAAGATGAGCAAACAGCCAAGGTTAATATTCAGCTATTTTCAAAGAATCTAGCACGGATTTTAATTTTTCTGTTGGTTTGTATAAAACACGGTATTTTCTCTAATTCGTCTTTTTCTGCACTTGGCTTTTCAATGGTCAATTTTAACTGTTGTTTTTCAGTTTGAATCGCATCGGTTGATTGTGCTGTGTCTGAGGAGTCTCTGGACTCTTCTGCACTATTATTGTTTTTAACACCATCATTCTTTAGTGTTTCTATGTCATCATTTATGGCAAAATCTGCTGTATCTTCTGGGTTTTCTATTTTAGGTTCTGTTGTCATACCCCTGTGTCTATAAAGGCATTGAGCTTATTCTATTCAACAAATAACTCTGAATGAAAGAGCTTTAGTTGCTCTGTGTTTGGGGTTGATTTTATTAGTATGTTTTATCAGCAAAACGACCAAGAAATAGCCCTTATTTTACCAAATACTGCTTGTTTTGTTTATAGTTTTTTTAATTTATTGTTATAAATCAGATGGTTGTTGTGTTTTTAAGGGTTGACTACATACAAAAAAACGCAAGAAAACGCATAGCAAATCAGCAAAGAGTTAGACATTGCCCAAAAATCAGCAGGTTTTTTGCTTTATAGATTAGGGGTGCGTGTAATGTTAAAAAATATTGGAATTGAGGTGGGTTTTTAAGACGGTATCTGCCCTTCTTCTGAATGAATATCTACTGGCATTTATAAATAAGCTTAAAGCTGATTGTTTAAGAGCAATGCTATTATACCGTATCATCTGTTTTTGATAAAAAGTAACTTAATATAAGATTATGTATTAAAACCAATCTGAGAAAGAAAATTACTTTAGAAAATAAGAGAGTTTAAACATTTCTCAATGGCTGCGGTCTATGGTTTCGATTTAACACTTGGAAATAAAATGAAAAATAAAGGTACGGATTATTTAATGGTAATAATATTGGTTTTGTTTTGTAGTTTGGCTACAAATACAACATTTGCTGCTTTTCCAGGATATGTCGATGGACAGGCGTTACCTTCTTTGGCACCTATGCTAAAAAAAAGTATGCCTGCCGTGGTCAATATTTCTACCACAAAAAACGTACAGCTTAGAGAAAATCCATTATTAAGAGATCCTTTCTTTCGACATTTTTTTCAATTACCACAACAACAGAAAAGACAACAAAAAAATAGCCTAGGGTCTGGTGTTATTATTGATAGTCAGAAAGGTTATGTTTTGACTAATAACCATGTCATTGATAAAGCAGATAAGATTATGGTGACACTGAATGACGGTCGCCAGTTAAATGCAACTTTGCTAGGTACAGACCCAGAAGCCGATGTTGCTGTTATTCAAATTAAAGCTGAAGGGCTAACGGAATTACCCGTTGCTGATTCAAATAAATTAAAAGTAGGTGATTTTGTTGTCGCTATCGGCAATCCGTTTGGTCTAGGACAAACCGTTACCTCAGGTATTATTAGTGCGCTAGGACGAACAGGGCTTGGTATAGAAGGCTATGAAGATTTTATTCAGACAGACGCTTCAATTAATCCAGGAAATTCAGGTGGTGCATTAGTTAATTTACGCGGTGAGTTTATAGGGATGAATACCGCAATCCTGGCACCCAATGGTGGCAATGTAGGCATTGGTTTCGCTATTCCTGCCAATATGGTGATGACCTTAAAAGAATCGCTGGTAAAGCATGGTGAAGTCAAAAGAGGGCTGTTAGGTGTAACCACTCAGAATCTAACCCCCGAATTAGTCAAGGCTTTTGATTTAAAAAACACCAATGGCGTTGTAGTGAGCCGAGTTGAAGGTGATTCAGCAGCAGCAAAAGCAGGGATAGAACCTGGTGATATTTTGGTGTCACTGAATGGAAAAAAAATAAAAAGCAGCCATCAAATCAGAAATATTATTGGTTTATTACAAATTGGCGATAAAGCAAATATTAAATTAATTCGTGGTAATGAACAAAAATCAATACTTGCAATTATAGGGAAACCTCAATTAACTCAAATAAACGGTGATAAATTTCATAGTACTCTAAAAGGCACAATATTAAGTGATACAGCAAAGGAGCAGATAGAAGGTGTCATATTTTTAAAAATAGATGCCAAATCACCAGCATGGCGACATGGCCTTAGAGTTGGCGATATTATTGTTTCAGCAAATCGTTATAGAATAAGAAATTTAGGGCAATTAAAAAAGGTAGCTGATAAACGCAGAGGATTACTGATTAATATTCAAAGAGGTTCAGAAGCATTTTTTCTGGTGTTAAAATAAACTAGCATGACTATTAACTTATTACAGGTAAGCTTAATATAGCACTTTCTTTAAAGCCCTCTCTAACGGGATGCCTACAAAAAAGTAGGCAAGGCTACTGGCAGCCAATAACCCAACTGTCTTGTTGCTCTTTTTGTCATCCTAGGTGTTGCAACTTATTAAATCTTCTCTCCTTAGTGTTTGGAATCGTTTTCAGGCATAGATAATATGTGATGCATTTTTTCTACTTTAGTCTTTAAATAATCCTTATTATCATGGTGAATATGTGTTTCTATGGGGATTCGCTGACCGACTTTTACCCCTAATTGCACAAGCCCGTCAATTTTATTAGGGTTATTTGTTAGTAAAGCAATGGATTTAACTTTTAAATCTTCCAGCATTAAAGCGGCAAAATCATATTGCCTTTCATCAGCAAGATGTCCCAAATGAATATTCGCATCCACTGTATCTAAACCTTGGTCTTGTAAATTATAAGCTTGCAGTTTTTTTAATAGACCGATACCTCGTCCTTCCTGACGCAAGTAAATCAAAACACCACAACCGGCTTTTTCTATCACTTGCAATGCCATTTCAAGTTGCTCACCGCAATCACATCTGCGTGAACCCAGCACATCACCGGTAAAACATTCAGAATGAATACGAACAGGAATACCTTGTTTACCACTCACATCACCTTTTACAAAGGCAATATGTTCCTTATCATCCAGATTATTACTATAGTAATGCAGGGTGAAATCACCATTCTTTGTGGGGATACGGGTCTGTACTAAATTTTTTAATTGTGGTTTCACTGGGGTAATTAAATGCTTCAATATTGTCTATTTTACTATTGTTAATGCTTGCACGTCTCAGATAAAAGACAAGCAACTGAATTATGATGTTAGTTTTAGGACTAAGGACGAAAGACGAAAGACGAAAGACGAAAGACGAAAGACGAAAGACTAAAGACTAAAGACTAAAGACTAAAGACTAAAGACTAAAGACTAAAGACTAAAGACTAAGGACTAAGGACTAAGGACTAAGGACTGAGGACTGAGGACTGAGGACTAAAGACTAAGAACTAAGAACTAAAGTAACTGGAACCTCTGTTACTACACGTTATTCCTTAAGTCTGTTATCGGGAATCTTGTTTTAAATGCCTAGATTCCTGCTTAGAACATGCAGGAATGACGGAGGGAGTGACGCGGATCTTATACCCTATTCAACAAATAACGCTGAATGAAAGAGCTTTAGTTGCTCTGTGTTTGGGGTTGATTTTGTTGGTATGGTTTATCAGCAAAACGACCAAGAAATAGTCGTTATTTTACCAAATACTGCTTGTTTTATCTCTGGTTTTTGTTTAATTTATTGTTATAAATCAGATGGTTATTGTTATTTTAAGGGTTGGCTAATTATTTTTGAATAGGGTATAAACCTTTGGCTGGAATTTTTAGCAGCCATAGCCAGCTTTATTGGTATATTTGTTATTGCCATTACTAAAAATGGATTTGTTTAAGCACCTGTTTCTGATTGCATTTCTTTAAAGCAAAAAAAAGCCTCGCTAAAAAGCGAGGCTTTTTTAAATAAACTAATTGTTTATTGTTTACTGAGCTTGAACTTGAGCAGCTTGCAGACCTTTAGGTCCTTTTTCAACTTCATAAACTACAGTTTGACCTTCAGCCAAAGTTTTAAAGCCGTCACCAGCGATAGCTCTGAAATGAACAAAAACATCATCACCACCATCTTCTGGAGAGATAAAGCCAAAACCTTTAGATTCGTTAAACCATTTTACTGTACCAGTTGCCATTTTTTGAAATCCTCAAAATGTATAAATTAAAATTAAAGCGTGCAGATGACATGATAAGGATTCAGAGATAAGCCAATTACAGGGTGTTCTTAGAAAACCAGCTTGTAGCCAACGCAAGCACAAGCACTATAACCTACTTACAGAGAAAATGCTCGTTTTTTTTATAAAAACTTAAAATAAGTGGTTTTTTTCTGTATTTCATAAAAAAAGCTTAAAACTGATTAATATAATATTCAAAAAATAACTAAACTAAAAAACCCCGCTCTCTACTGCATAAACTTCTATAAAAACGGTACTTATTTAGTATTTAATCCCAATATTGCCCCCCCATTAGCTATCTATTTATAGTGCTATTATTTTTTGAATATGGTATAAAAAAGAAATACCAAGTTTTGTTACAGAAGATGAAGAAAGATAATTTTGGTCTAATACCATGTTCAACAAATATATAGACTGGTCACAATCAAAAAAGATGATGTTGCCAAACCTCAAGCCATCGACAAAAAAAATTTCTCTCAGATTGCCTGAGATGGTGATAGAAGAACTGAAAGTATTGGCAAATAAACGTGATATTTCATATCAATCGCTATTAAAGATATATTTATCTGAAAAAATTGACCAGCAACTTCACTCACATTAATTTTAGTAAATCAAGGGGTTAGCTAGCTTGATTCTTGTATTCTTTGCTCTTTCTATCCCGCCATGTAATCAAGCTGGATTGTATCTTTTAATTTGTTTTATCGTTGTTTTGGTGCTGGTTTTAAATGTTTCTCTGTTGCTAAACCAACAAACTCTTTCAAGATAGATAATTCTTTATTGTTCAATTCATAATGATCCTGTGCCCGTACATTTCTTGGTAAAACAGCAGGGCCATAGCGTACTCTCATTAAACGACTAACGGTAACGCCTTGCGATTCCCATAAGCGTCTGACTAAACGATTTCTACCTTCTTTAACGACTACATGAAACCATTTATTAGCACCTTCACCAGAAAAAAATCGAAGGTCATTAAAATGTGCCTTGCCATCTTCTAATTCCACACCCGCTTTCAATTGTGCAATCATTTCATCAGGGACTGCGCCCAAAATGCGCACCGCATATTCTCTATCGACCTCTGTTGAAGGGTGCATCAGCCGATTAGCTAACTCTCCATTATTGGTCAGTAGTAACAAACCAGAAGTATTAATGTCCAGACGACCTACTGAAATCCAGCGACCAATATCAAGCTTGGGTAAGCGACTAAACACTACTGGGCGACCTCGTGGGTCTCGCCGGGTGACGACTTCCCCTGTTGGTTTGTTATAAACAATGACTCTGGTTGCTTGTTCGCTATACTTTTCCCATTTAATCGGCCTGCCATTTAGCTGAACCTGGTCACCTGCCTGAAGATGTAAGCCTGGCGTTACTTTTACCCCATTAACATTTAACCGCCCTTCATCTATCCAGCGTTCAATTTCTCTTCTGGAAGCTAGTCCACCACGCGCCAGCACTTTTTGAATACGTTCGGGCTTGCTTGATACCTTGTCAACTGTCGATTTTTGGGGTTTATTGTCTGTTTTCCAAGACCTGTTCGATGATTTCTTGTTCTTCACATTCTTTTTTTTCTGATTTTTGTTTGCTTTTTTCTTCTACTCGCTGTTCTTTTTCGGCTATTGCCTCAAGCTTTGCATCCTGAGCATTTTCATTCTGCGGATGCGTTAATTCATTATTGTTTGATTCAAGATCTTTAGCACCGAAGTCACATTCTTTTATTTCTTCTAAAGTAGGTAATTGGTCTAAAGAGGACAAATTAAAATAATCTAAAAATTGTTTAGTCGATCCATATAAAGCAGGTCGACCAGGTACTTCTTTATACGCTATTACACGAATCCATTCTCTATCCAGCAATGTCCTGATAATATTAGAACTGACACTAACACCACGAATATCTTCTATGTCTCCGCGTGTTACTGGTTGTCTATAGGCAACAATAGCGACTGTTTCTAATAATGCCCGTGAATATTTAGGGGGTTTATCTTCAAAAATACGTGATACCCAGTATGAATATCTTTCTTTCACTTGAAATCTATAACCACTCGATAAGTGTTTTAGAGCAATCGGTCTAGCTGCATAATCCTCAATGATGGAATCAATCGCATTTTGAATCACTGTAAGCTCTGGTCTTTCAATTTCAGGATATATTTTTTGCAGTTGTTTAACTGTCATTGGTTTTTCAGCCGCAAACAAAATAGCCTCAACAATTTGTTTAGTCCCCATATTAATATTTATAGTTTTTTTAGGCGGTTTTGTTAATTCCTGCTTGGGTTGTACTGAATTAGCGATAGCTTGTGCCAATTTCTGCTGGTATTCCTGTTCTAATCTATATTGAACTTCGGCTTCTATTTTTACTGCCAATTCTGCTTTTAGTTGAGCTGTTATTTCCACTTTCAGCTCTTTCTTGATTTTTTCTCTCTGTGTAGCGATTCTTTTTTTTCTTTCTTCTGCCTGTTGTGTGTCTTTTTCTTTATCAATAGTGCAGACAATCTGTTTTTCTACTGGCTGTTCAAGCTGTTTTTTTTGCTCTAATTCGTAGCTCTGCGAGAGCTTTGAGTTGGATAATTTCGAGAAGTCCTTCCTTGTTGAGTTCGAGAATTGCAAGAAACGAGACAACCACGCCCCCCTTTCCTTCTGATCGAGTAAATAGCGTTGAGAAAGCAAGACTATCTGCTCTGCTAAGTTTTTCCAAAATGGCTGCCATTCGTTCACGGACTGAGAGAGGCTCCTTGGTTATATGATGGTGACTAAGTTGTTCAACACGTTTAAGTACATCCTGAAATGCAAAAAGTAGCTCTTGTAAATCAACCTCTGGATGCCGCTTTGTTACTTCAATGTCTGAAATATCAATAATGGTATCAAAAATATCTCGTTGATACCTGGGCAATAATTCAATTTCTTCCGCTGCTTTTTTTATACACTCATATTCCTGTAATTTTTTAATAAGATAAACACGCGGATCATCGTATTCATCTTCTGGATCAGACCGCCTAGGCAACAACATTCTTGATTTGATTTCGGCTAATAATGCAGCCATCAACAAATATTCTGCTGCCAACTCCAAGTGCAATTTATCCATCATTTCAATATAACTAATATATTGCGTGGTGATGTGGGCAATTGGAATATTCAGAATATCAAAATTTTGCCTTCTTATCAGATACAGTAACAAGTCCAATGGCCCTTCAAATGTATCTAAAAACACTTCCAAGGCATCGGGAGGAATATATAAATCTTCCGGCAGCTTTAATAAAAGGTCTCCCTTTACCCGTGCTATAGGTTGTTCGACAACATTATCTATTGCCATTTCCAGTTCAGATTCTATCACCCAATTATAAACCTGCTAGGCTAAAAAAAGCTTTTTGAGCGTAATACAAGGGATAAGCTAATATATAACTTAAACCACCAGACCAGAGTAATATCAACATAAGTATCAAGCCAAAACGCTCAAGTTGATTATATCGCCATACCCATTTATTTGGTAAAAAACAGGTCAAAATCCGACTACCATCTAAAGGTGGAATAGGTATTAAATTAATTAGTGCTAACACCAGATTAATTGAAATGCCAGCAATTCCCGTGTAAATAAGTGGTAAAGAAAGCATTTCTACTTCTATATTAACGCCAATACGAGCAACTATCGCCCAAGCTATAGCCATTAATAAATTTGCAACAGGCCCTGCCACAGCAACAATAGCCATTGCCTTTTTTGGATTTTTAAAATATCTTGCATCTACAGGTACAGGCTTCGCCCAACCAAAAATGAAACCTGTACCCGATATTAAAAGCAAACCTGGAATAATAATAGTGCCAAATAAATCTATGTGTTTGATAGGGTTTAAGGTTAAACGACCCAACATTGAGGCAGTATTATCGCCATATTTTTTAGCTACCCAGCCGTGCGCTACCTCATGTACTGTAATAGCAAAAACAACAGGTAATATCCAGACGACAATACGTTGTATTAGTGATAATTCATTCATCTTTATTTATCAAGCATGGGGGCAATACCTATACCCTGTCTAATTATTTCAATTTTATTATTAGAACAACAATCGACCACTGTTGTTTCCTGTGATTCAATGATGCCACAGTCTATAATTAAATCCAATTCATGTTCAAGCTTATCTCTTATCTCTTCGGGGTCAGTTTCTGCTTCTGTTTGACCCGGCAAAATCAGGGTTGAACTAAACAAAGGTTCGGCTAATTCTTCTACGATCATTTGGATCACAATATTATCCGGTATTCTAATACCAACCGTTTTTTTCTTTGGATGTTGTAATCGTCTCGGCACTTCTTTGGTTGCATCCAATAAAAAAGTAAATGCACCAGGGGTTAAGCTTTTAATCAGCCGATAAGCCTCATTATTTATCTTGGTAAAGTTGGACACTTGAGTCAGGTCTTTACAAATCAAGGTAAAGTTATGCTGATTACTCAGTTGTCGTATGCGTCTGATAGCATCCAGTGTTCGCTTATCACCAAGATGGCAGGCAATGGCATAAGATGAATCCGTAGGTATGGTAATCAAGCCTCTTTTATTTAAAATTTCTACTGCTTGATGAATTAATCGTTTTTGAGGATTAGAAGGATGAATTTGAAAATATTGAGCCATCGTTGTGTTACAAAAAACAATTGATATTAAGAGATCTCAGCATAACGCATGAACGTATAAAAAGGAAAATAGGGTTTGGATAAATAATTTCTCGAACAAGTTTTTCAATATCCTTCGTATAGCTGTGTGGAGAATTAATCACTAAGTGTGACATTTCTTTTGTTGCAACAAATATTTGTTCACATAATGTGATTTTAGGCCGACTGGATATAAAAACATCCTCATTATACTTAATATCTGTTGAGTTGCCCCTTAATAGTGTTGTCACCATCCCAGTCAACTTCATATACTGTTATTTTCATGGCTGTAATGTTAGAGATTACAGTAGTTAAATCGTCTATAGGTACTGGTATGTTTGAATTTTTTCCACCTAAATCAATGTAAGCCTTTCTAACTTGATACCTTTTAAAATTATTTTTGTTAAATCCAAACTTAAGCCTCTAAAAATAAAAAAAGCCTCGAAAATACTAACGAGGCTATCACTGAAATCAGAAAATTAAGAGCTATTTTTACAACATAGAATCACCAAAACAAAGACTCTTCGCTTTACCGCCTATGATAGCTCGATTTAATTTATCAGCTTGCTCATAAAAATGTTCTTCTGTAACGTTTGCAATATCTCCTGTAAAAAACTTAATGCCTTCCAAGTTACTCGCTTTTTTTTTATTAAAATCTGAAATTACAGATTCACGTGCAGCTTGTATAACCATGTTTGCCTCCGAAGCTAATGCAAAAATCTCATTTATGGGCTGTTTAAAAAAATATTATAATTTTAAGTTGATTCTTAAAACAAGTTAGAAGCTTGTCGAATGATTATTGTGCCCTGTTTAATTGGGAAATAATTCTTAACCAACAGTGTTAAATGCTTTGCAGATTTTAGACAATGCAATTCAAATAGTCAACTTAATACTCTTTATAAATAGAGACCGTGTAACATTAGTAATATCTGTTTTCAACAAAGTTCACAATGCCTGACAGATATGATTTTACGGTTTTTACAAATGCCATAAACGCTTGCATCTTGCTTTGTTCAACTTTTTGACACCACGGCTCAATAAATGTAGTCGCCACCTTTTTATTGGGTATATCCCAAAGATCGTTAAATAAATTTTTCAAGCGATAGGATTCTGGTTTAGGAAAAAAACGTAATTTTGCACGTTAGCTAATCACTTCACTCAAGCAATGCTTGTTAATTACAGTTACCTTAAAACTCACATCTTTAACAAACTCAGCAAATGCCAGATCAAGTATTCCTTGTTGTTGCTGTGTTTGAATATCCATTAACAAGGGAATATTTGCTGATTTCACTAAAATCAATTCCTCTGCTTTTAATTGCTTGGCTAACCATGCCGCCAGGCTATCTGAGCTAACAGCCCAATTGGCTTTAATCGAAAATTGGTTTAAGTATTTTATATCGGGAGACCAAATGACGACTGAATACTTTAACCATGCTTGCTGAATAGCTGTGATATTTTTAGCTGTTTGAAATGTGGTTTTGATGCTTTTAAATAGTAAAGCCATTTGTTGCATGGCTAAAATTGCCATTTCATGCGCAGTTTGTTCATCAAACTGCCATTGTTTTTGAACTTCTCGTACTTGGTCTGCAAACACACCACCGCCAGGTACAATGACTATTTTATCTTGGCTGTTTTGTTCTATGCTGTCTAAACAATTTTTAAGTGTAGCCCTATCACTCATTAAACTACCCCCTAGTTTAATAACTTTCACTTTACTCTGAATTGTTCTAAGAGCTGTAGTAAGGCCGCTGCTTTATCAAAACTTTCCTGATACTCCTCTTCCATCACAGAATCATTAACAATACCTCCACCCGCCCAGAAACGAATAGTATTTTTTGAATGCACTAAGGTACGAATAGCAATACTACTGTCCATATTGCCATCAAAACCGATATATGCAATAGAACCACAATAAATGCCCCGGTGGTTAGGTTCTAGTTCTTCTATAATTTCCATAGAGCGAATTTTAGGCGCTCCGGTAATTGAGCCACCAGGAAAACAGTTTCTTAGTAAATCTAAAGCATGTTGACCTTCGGCTAATACGCCTCTTACGGTACTGACTAAATGATGAACGGTAGCAAAACTTTCCACTTCAAACAATTTAGGAACCTTAACCGAGCCTTCTTTACAGTTTTTACTAATATCACTTCTTAGCAAATCAACAATCATTAAGTTTTCTGCACGATCTTTTTTACTACTGGATAAAGCGCTAATTTGCTGCTGATCTGCTACTTGCTTATTTAATCTGGGGCGAGTCCCCTTAATCGGTTTTGTTTCAACGTCTCCATTTGTCACTTTTAAAAATCGCTCAGGTGATGAACTTAATATCTGTAGATGCGGTAAATTCAAATAGGCACTAAAAGGAGCTGAATTAATTTTTCTTAATGCCTGATAAGCTTGCCAAGGATTACCCGAACAAGGACTACAAAAGCGTTGAGATAAATTGACCTGATAGCTATCTCCTTCTAGCAAATATGCTTTGATTTTTTTAAACGCTGCTTGATAGCTTTTCTTATCCATATTGGATTTTGGTTGTTCTAGCACTAAAAAGGGGTCTTTATTATCCTTTGTCGTTATTGAACTAAATTGCTCAATTAAATATTCATGGTTTTCTTCTTTATTTGCAATTAACCAACTTTCTTGCTGTTGATGATCAATAATAACAGCCCACGAATAGATGCCAATTACCATTTCTGGTAAATTTTCTTCATCTTTGGAAATCTCTGGCAACTTTTCTAAACGACGTGCTAAGTCATAGGAGAAATAGCCAATAGAACCCCCATTAAACGGAATGCCATCAATGCTTGGTATGCCCACATTCAAATGCTGTTTGACTAGCAGAAAAGGGTCCTCTTCTGAATAGCTGATTTGACCTTGCTTTGAAATCTGCGTGGTATGTCCCGTTGTTACTAAAGTTACATCAGGGTCGCTGGCTATAATGTCGTAACGACCATAACCACTTTCAGGAAAACCACTATCCAGAAAAACTGCCCAGGGTTTATCTGCAATAGGTGCAAATAGCTCAGAGCTATCTTCAAAATAAGGTAGAGGGTATTTTTGTTGTGTTGCTAATGTCATTGAATATTTTTTAGCCGACTTAGAGCCTAGACTATTATCCTAAATAAAAGGCTAAGCTGTATAGTTTAATGCAGTATTTAATAACTACTCAGCGCACTCCGTAACTGCTTAGATTGCCCACTATTTTATTTGATAGACATGGCTAACAAAGCAACTGAGGCAGCTGGTGCGCAATCGGCTACCGTCATTTCAGCATTACATTTGCTTGCAATCAGGTCCGAAAAATCTCTATAAGGATAGCCCCATTCGCTTGCAATTTGTTTTACTAAAAAACGACCAACCCCTGCACCAATAAAAGGTTCCTTGTTTGATGCCAATTTTCGAGACAACTGTTTTTTACACGCCTGAATGATTCTATTTTTCTGTTGTTGCTTTATATATTCTGCAAACTGTAGCCAATGTGGAAAATCATTTTCTGCAAACTCATACCCTGTCATTCTGGATAATCGTTTACCACTGGCGATGACTGTTTTTTCTGCACCATCCGCAGTATCGGTCTGATCATGACATTCATTGAGTTCACCAGTAACACGATAAACATCTGCCATAGTGGCAAAATGTTCAGCCATTAATCCCATAGACTGTCCTTGAAAACTCGCTGTTTGGGCAACAGCCATCACCGCTGTCCTTACCACACCCGTATAAACCAGTTCGTCTGAAACCAGTCTTTCATAATCTGTCACCCCTATCGCCTGCACTTTATGATTGGATAAAAGCAAAATATCTGTGGTGGTACTGCCTATATCAATAAAAAGCCCATTATTCAATGTGCTTGCGACCAGTGAGGCACTTGCCATCCAATTTGCTGAGGCTATATTTTTATAATGCTGCTTATTTATCTGCTGTAGCTTCAATAAACCATCCTGTCCTGCATAAATCATCATTTCACAAGTTGGCAGACAGGTTTGCATTGTCGTTAAAATGTTTTCTACACCCTGATCTCTATTATCGAAATAATCGACCAGTTCACCTGTCATAGTAATCGCATGCAAAACTTGTTTTTCTACAATGTCTGCAAGCACTTGATTAACTGCTTTATGCAAATAATCAAGTCCTTTCCAAAGTGGGCAGGGCTTTTGAACAACTTGGGATATAACACCATTTGCTCCAAGCGCGACAGCTTTAATATGTGCGCCGCCAATATCCCAACCTAAAATACTTGAATGCACCGATATTCCTTATTTTTATTTGAGGTCTCGAACTATAGCTGTATCAACTTTAATTTGATAGATGAATACATTATTGCTTACAATTTTAGCGGTTTGAAACACTTGGAGACCATTAATTTATTAGCGTAGTGCATTTATCAAACTAAAACAGTTATTTGCTCATTTTGTTTTGTTTTTATGACTGGATGACCTTCAATCATAGCCAATACCAGTTTTGCAACATTAACCCCCGTTGCTTGCTTAATACCAACAAAAGAGGTAGTTAATCGCGGATTTATTTCAAGAATTAGTGTTTCACCTTGCACTGTTTGAATAATATCAATACCTACATAACCCCATAACCCCGGCAAGGCTTTCGCTACTTTTGCTATTAATTGCTGATACCAACCTTGCCTGTTATGACTAATATTAACCTCGCAGGCAGAAAGTTTAAAGCCGCCTCCTTGAGGTAAAATTTGCTGTTTATTACAACATAATAACCAAGCTTTTCCGTCCTTAAATAAACAGGATAAACTCAATGAGTCGCCATTAATATAGGGCTGTATAACATATCTTGATAAACACTCAAGATCCGTCATTAATTTACCCAGTTCATTATAATCAGAAATATAGTGAATATTCTCACAGCCCACGCCGTCTTTTGTTTTAACCACCCAAGGTGATTGCCAAGAGGGTAAAGATGTATTTAACTGAACAGTGTCTACAACAGGCACAGCGTGTTTTTTTAACTGCTCAATCGTTGCCAGTTTATTACTACAAATTGCAACAGCAACGGATTGAGAATTAAGTAGAACTTTTGATTTTTCCTCAACAAGTTGAGAAAGTTTTGTTAAAACATCATCGGTTTCTGGTGCAATTAACCAGACAGCATCCACTTTATCAATCCACTTCGCTAACAGTGGAATAACAGATTGCTCTTTTGATAGCAAAATAGCCTGTATATTTTCTGCCGTTAGTGGTATTTGACAGCGCCAGTCTTGTAATACAGTGATTTGAATAGCAGTTAATTCTGCAAGCTGTTGAATCAAGGCATTCAACATTAACTGACCTTCATTGGCAAGAGAAGCAGGAAGCTCTTGCTGGGCAAACCCACCACCTGTTATATATTCAAAAACCAGTATATGTTTGATCACTTAATCATTTAAAGTTTGAATTGAGTCGCTGCTTATTAATTTATCAGATTTCTGGAACAGGCTGGTTTTTGCTGTTATACCATATTCAATAAATAAATATATATACTAATATAGTGCTTATATTGAGGATATAGCCGTTAAGCGTATGCAAAAAGTGATTGAAGGTGGGCAAAAGGCGGCATTTCTAAAAATGTGGCTTGGCAAGGCGGTGGTGAGTTTGTATGTTGAATTAGCCCAATGGAATTAAGCTGCAAAAGACAAAATAAATACTTGCAAAACATTAGATGCGTTAATCACACTTTTTGATAGTTTATATCAGCACTATCTTTTAAACTACCCTCTAAAAATCACAGAATTTAAAGAAAAAGTGGTTAATGAGGATGATTTTAAAAACCTAACTTTAGATAAACAAATGTTTTTAACGATGTTAGATTTAAACCAAATGTCAGTGAATAAAAGCGAGATGGCAGATAGTCATTATCGCGTTAGCAAAAACGACCAAGCATTAAACCAAGATTTTTATAAATAAGCCTTGCATATTATGACTAAAAAAACAACACCCTAAATATTAATCAAATAAAAGTTGGGGTTAAAACTCAAGCTAACAACGATGATTTTATTTCTTTGACTGATATGGCAAAGTGGAAAAATCCAGATGAACCAAGGTTTGTAGTGCAAAATTGGATGCGAACCAACTTTACTATTAGTTTTTTAGGTTTGTGGGAGATGCAAAACAACCCAAATTTTAACCGCCTCGAATTTGAGGCGGTTAAAATTCAGGCGGGTGAGAATAGCTTTTCATTGTCACCTGAGAAATGGGTAAAAACCACCAACGCCATCGGTATTTATTCTAAGGCTGGTCGGTATGGTGGCACTTATGCACATAAGGATATTGCTTTTGAATTTGCCAGTTGGTTGTCGCCTGAATTTAAACTTTATTTAATCAAAGAGTTTCAAAAACTTAAAGAATTAGAGCAGCAAACCACTCATTCGCTAGAATGGCAGATTAAGAGAAGCCTTAGCAAAACTAATTATAAAATCCACACCAATGCCATTAAAAAACAACTGGAAAAACTAAAACTACCAAAATTTAAACAGCAGATAATTTATGCCGATGAGGCGGATAGTTTAAATTTGATTATGTTTGGTAAAACCGCAAAACAGTGGCAAAATAAAAATCCAGATTTACACAAACAAGGTTTAAATATTAGGGATGTAGCGGATATTGAAAGTTTGATTGTGCTATCAGGCTTAGAAACTATTAACGCTTATTTAATCAATCAAGGTGAAAATAAAGAAACACGAATTGAGCGTTTAACAGTTGAAGCCCAAAATAATTTTGCCATTATTCAGAATAGAAAATCTGTTAGTGAGCTAAAAAAGATGGCAGAAAAATCACCTAATAAATTAAGCGATAATAAATAATGGCAGATAACAACCAGCCTCTTTACAAAATATTAGAAACGGAAAAACCCAATAAAAAAGGGGTTTTGATGATTATTTATATTTATGCAAATACGTTTGAGAAGAATCAGAAGTGGCAACTTAATGAAAGAAGCTGAAAATTGAGTTTTGTAGATTTAGCTATTAATACCCTTTTCAAAAGTAAATGAATCTTATTCCTGTCATTGATTTAAAAGAAGGGGTGGTGGTTTCTGCTCTACAGGGAAAACGTAATATTTACCAGCCGATAAAATCAACTTTATCTTCTTCACCTTCCATTGAGGATATTTTACAGGGTTTTTTATCCATCTATCCCTTTAAAAGGTTTTATATTGCAGATATAAATGCCATTACAGATAGCGGTAACAATCAACAACTCATTGATAAACTTATCCGTCAATATCCATCCATAGAGTTTTGGCTGGACAATGGTAAAAAAATACAGCAACTATCACTCTGTAATGATGACAAGTATATACCAGTCATAGGGTCTGAGTGTCAAAATACAATGGACTTTTACAGCGAAATTGAAAATATAAAACAAACGATTTTATCATTGGATTTTTTTCCTGACACTGGCTATAAAGGCCCTATCGAACTCATGCAAGACGCTACACTTTGGCCCGATAATATTATTCTGATGACATTAAATAGCATTGGTAAAAATGCGGGGCCTGATATGGATAGATTAACGAGCTTTTGCAGAAAACACCCAGAAAAAAACTTTATCGCAGCGGGTGGAATACGCCATACAAATGATCTAATTTGCTTACATGAAATAGGCATTAAGCAAGTGCTTATTGCCAGTGCGTTCCATTCTGGAATGATTAATACTGAAATTATAGAACGTATGATTTTGCTTGAGTAAAACGCATAAGCTAAACGGGTTTTTTAAATTTTACCTCACTTTATTCTTTTTCCGAATCTAAAATTAATAACCTAAAGTATCTGTTTAACCGTTATAATTTTCTCTTTATGAGGTCTCTTTATATTGATTCAACAAAGAAAATGAATAATGAATGGTTTGATTTTTTAAAATCAAATAAAACAATCTATACAAATAACAGCCGTGAAACGCTGGTGGCAATTTCAGATTTAGCCATAATAGAAGTAACGGGTAAAGATGCTACTCAATTCCTTCAAGGTCAGCTTACATGCAATATTAATGACTTAACAACAGCAAACAGTTTCTTTGCAGCTTTTTGTAATGCTAAAGGACGCACCATTAGCACCCTGCTAATTTTAAAAAACAATGACAGTTTGTTGATAATTGTGCCGCTTAAATTGATAGATAAAGTCATTAATAAATTAAAAATGTACATTTTACGGGCAGATGTACAACTTAATATTTTGCATAATTTTTGTCTTATTGGCTTAAATACAGCCAATACTTCATTATTAGAAAATCATCCCCTTGTTGCCTTTGGCATATCAAATACTTCTGAGATAATCATCAAGCTCCCTTTCAATCAACATCTTTATTTGATAGTGGCTGATTTTAATCGAGCAAAACAACTCTGGTCTCAATTAACCAAGGTAAAAAAGCTGTCTATTGCTGATAGCAATTCATGGGGCTACCAAAGCATTTCAACCGGCTTGGTCTGGTTAGATGAGCGATCATCTGAAGAATATATCCCGCAAATGTTAAATATTGATAAATTAGGCGGCATTAGTTTTGAAAAAGGTTGCTACACTGGACAAGAAATTGTTGCTCGTACGCATTTTTTAGGCAAAACAAAACGTGAGCTATACCTTGTCGAGTGCGATATAACAGCATTAATTGATAAGGATACAAACATTTTTGACTACGATAAACAACAAAGTGTCGGGAAAATTATTTCCTTACAAAGCAATAAAGATCAATATCGTATGTTAGTCGTTATAGCTACTAAATCAGCGTCAAATAAGCTTACACTTGATAACTCAAATCAAGATAAAATTAATATTTTAGACTTCCAAGATGAGCGAATTTAACCCACTTCCATTCAAAAAAACAGGAGGTAATTTAATAAACAGTAAAATAAATATAATTTCTCTATTGCAAATGAGAATGATTTGCATTAGCATATAGCCATCTTCTTTCTTAATTTTAAGGAATCGACATTATGTATATAGATAAAGCTATCAATGATGATTTTCAACTCATGTCTGAAAGTTTAAATTTTTTGATGTCTTTTCGATTGCTTATGAAACGATTTCCTTTTGGAATGATAAAAAAACAGCGATTTAATCTACTACATAAGAGCAATAAATGTCATGCAATAATTAAAGATGCTGATAAAACAAAAGTGCTTTACGTGGAAATTAGTGCTGAAAAGATAAATACGCTATTAACAGAGCGAATCATTTGTGCCACGGATGTGCGTTGTCTGGATGCTGGCTCAAAGTATTGTCTAAAGGAACTCTGCTTAGCAACCTGTCTACAAAGTAAATAATCGCATTATCCTAGATCACAGCTACTAGGTTATTCAAATTTAGCTGACTCACCTTTACAAATAAATAATTATGACAACTAAAATAGATAAAACAGCCGTTATTGATCAACTGAATAAAATTCTTGAATTTGAACTTGCGGGAGTTGTACGGTACACCCATTATTCTTTTATGCTTTTTGGTTATAACCGTATCCCCATCATTGAATGGATGGAAGGGCAAGCAACTGAATCATTAGGTCATGCTAAGCAAGCAGGTGAATTAATTACTCACCTTGGCGGTCATCCTTCGCTCGCAATCGGAAATTTACTTGAAACCCATCAACATGATATTGCAGATATTTTACGTGAATCACTACTGCATGAACGTGAAGCATTTATAGCTTACCTGCAATTACTGGAGCTAGTTAAAGACAAATCTGTGCTACTTGAAGAATACGCACGGCGTTTAATTGCTGAAGAAGAAATGCATCAAGGGGAAGTGGATAAGATGTTGCGTAACCCAGGAGATATTGCATCAGTTTCGGTTGATTAGCAAAGGTCTGTGGTCACTAATTTTTATTAACATTAGATTAGGAATAGATGATGAGTCCTAACCCATATCCTTTGTTTTCGGTTTCTCAATCCGATAAACCAGAGCAAATTAAGTTAAAAACCAAGCTGTTAATTCAACTTTATGTAAAAGACTCTAGTCCCTTTATCGCTTCTGCTGTAGTAGATAATATAGCTGCTTTGCTTGCATATCCAAAATGTATTAGTGATATAGAAGAGCGCTGTCAATTACAAAAGATGAAGATGCACTGGCGCTGTTTGTCTTGGCTTGATAGCAGGTCTGATTTAATTAAAATTTAACTGGATTATTTAGTAAAATCATACACTTAAACCTATAGTTATACATTCATGACAGACTCTCAAGCCATCCTTCGCTTCAGACGCTTGGGCAAATTAACCATTATTGCCGTTTATTTTGTCATCCTAGTAGGCGGAATTGTCAGAGCATCGGGTGCAGGTATGGGGTGCCCTGACTGGCCTACCTGTTTTGGACAATGGATTCCACCAACTGAAGAATCACAATTACCCACTAATTACCATGAAATATATGCCCAACGTGGCTACCAGAATACTCGGTTTAACCCTGTAAAAACCTGGATAGAATATACTAATCGTTTAGTAGGGGTAAGCATTGGCTTTTTAATATTTCTAACCGCCTGGTCATCACGCATTTTTTTAAAATCAGATAAAAGTATTTTTTATCTTTCACTATTCGTCTTTTTTTTAGTGGGTTTTCAAGGTTGGCTGGGATCAGCCGTTGTTGCCAGCAATTTACAGCCTTTCATGATTACCTTACACATGCTGTTAGCATTGTTAATTGTGTCCATGCTAATCTATATTATTGCAAAATCGCAACGCAGCACGCTCACACAAATCAAAAGCCAATACATTCCAAGGCAAGCCCATATCTTTATAAAAATTGCTATGGGATTAACACTCATGCAAATTATTATGGGTACACAAGTCAGAGAAGCGGTAGATTTTATTGCAAATGAACATAAATATATAGACCGAGAATTTTGGAGGGATAGTTTTCCTCTCATTTTTTATATTCACCGTTCCTTTTCAGCTGTTATTTTATTTACCAATCTATGGCTGTTCTGGAAAATATTTAAAGCACTTGATAAAAACCACCTTATTCTACGTTGTAATCAATACTTAATACTTCTCATTGGATTAGAAATTCTTGCGGGTATAAGCTTGGACAGATTGGGTGTCCCACCGGTTTCCCAAGTTATCCATTTAGTACTCGCTAATCTAATTTTTGGCTTGCAATTTTTTATTTATATTTGCTTGAAATACACTACTGAAGAAAAACTTAACGGTAAGAAACAGGTTCCTGCACACATTGATAAAGCGAGCCAGACTTGAAATAAGTCGAATCACTCTATTTTGTTGTTTATTTTTAGGGTCAAAAAATATTTTCCATTGCTCTGGATCTCTATTAATTTCAACCAATCCACCTGAACTCAGATGACACGTCAGCCATCGGCTGGAATTATTGTTAGCTGGTTATTAAACATGTTTACCTTGTCTAGCAATAAAATTTTCCATCAGTGGCACAGCAAAAGAATATTTACCATGCCTGTTTTTAAAGACAAGACCTTGCGTGCTTAACGCCCCTAACATTTGATGCACATGACTACTAGAAAATGATTTCTCTAAAACTGCTTTTGACCGTTCTACAGTCTCTTGAACTGAAAATTCATTATTACAATTCTCTAGCGACGCTATTATAGATAAAAGCTCTCTTTGTCTATCAGTTGCTCGCGCCCAGCGACCAGCAAAAAAATCGGTGTCCAGCTTTTGTTCAATTGCTTTAGTGGGTACAGATGCTTGTTCACCTTTGTCAATTTTTTGCATAAAAGCATCATATACTTCTCTGCAAATAAACTGGATAAAATAGGGATAACCGCCAGACATTTTAATAATAGTTTGCACTGAATGCTCACTTAGCTTTACTGGGCAACTATCCTCTTTAATGGGTTTGTGTATTGCTTCTTCACTTTCATCTGGCTTTAAACTTTTAAGGAACACCACTCTAAACATTCTTTCTGAGAAGGTTCTAGACTCAACAAGTTTTGGAAATAACGTAGGTAGTCCTGTAAGCACTAACATCAGTGGCATTCCTTGTCTTTGCAAAGACTGAAAGGCATCTAACAATAAAGCGAGCGGATATTCCTCTTTTTGTGCTTGGTCAGAAAGATTTTGCACTTCATCATAAGCGAAGATAATACCTTTTGGATGATTTACACTAGACAAAACTCGCCATGCTGTCTCTAATACTTTTTTCAATTTATCTAACGCAAGTCCAGGAGTGGAGCGATATATATCCAGTAGTGTTTGGTAACCAAGAGTATATTCAGTTGACTCTACATCACTACTAAACCCCATTTTTTGAACTACACTGGTATTTACTACTATTCCTGATGTAAGGATAGATAAATCGGTGCATAAACGAATGGCAATTTTATCTTCGCTAACGGTTGCTGACTCAGATAGATCAGTTCCTACCCACAGCCAACCATTCTTTATTGCCCGTGGTTTAAATGTGTCGAGCAATACGGTTTTACCTACACCTCGCAGGCCAGTCAGAACGAGATTTTCTAATATTATTTCTTGGGAGAGTAGGCGTATAAACTCTTTACGTTCATGTTGTCTACCAGCTAAATAAGGAGGGGTATGCCCCGCGCCAGGGCGGAAGGGGTTTTTAAAATCAGCCATTTATTATCCAGTGTCGTTTATATCGTTAGCTAAGTTAGTCTTTAGACTAAACTTAGTCAATGGCATAACAAAGACTAAATAACCGATTTTAAGATTTATGAGGGTTATAATCGCTACCAACAGCTAACGAGGCTGTAGAAAAAACCACTCTTTTAAGAAAAATAGCAGGTAGTTAAAAATATGTGTTTTGAGAATAACCCCTACTTTTAAGTTTTCCTACAACTTGAACGTCTAAATCATGCGACTAAAAGAAGTAAATCATATTAAGAACAATAAATAATATTAGAAAACGCTATTGCACTCGACACAAAATAAAAAAATCATTTAACCGCTCTGTTCCGCCTTGCTTGCATAGGGGTTTGAAATAAAGGTCGATAAATTTCTATTCTATCGCCATCTTCAACCTGCTTTTCTAATGAACAGCTTTTACCAAAAATCCCCACTGTCATTTTCTTCAAATCAATTTCTGGAAATCGTTGCAAAATAGCTGAGTGTTTAATCACTTGTTCTACCGACTCTGCTGCTGACAAAGCAACAGAAATAACCTGTTGCTCATCAACTTTAGCAAAAGCAACTTCAACCCTTATTTCTTTTTCAGCCATAAATCTGTTTAGCTCGTTTGGTAAAAGAACTTACCATGGTGTTACATATCTGATTAAAAACACTCGAAAAAGCTAAATTTGCCAACTTTCCCTGTATTTCAAAATCCAAGTCTAAACAAATTTTACTAGCATTCTCGCGTAATGGAATAAAATGCCAAACCCCATCTAAAGAAGAAAAAGGCCCATTCAGTAAGGTCATAAACAACTTGCCTTCACCATCGCGTCTATTTCGCGTAGCAAAAGACTTATTAAACCCTGCCTTGGCAATCTGCAATTCAGCCTCGACAATATTACCTTCCTTCTTCAAAATGGTGCTTCCACTACACCAGGGTAAAAACTCTGGATAAGACTCTATATCTTCCACCAAAGCCTTCATTTGCTGAGAAGAAAACTTTATTAATGCGCTTTTTTTTACCGTGGGCATTAAAATAAGCCCAGTGCATGTAAAAACACAATAAAGACAGAGGCTGGAGCCACATAACTAACCAGAAACTTCCATATCCTATATTGTCGCTTGGGCAGTGCTAATTCATCCTGTACATGATGTTGTTGCATAACCCAAGCAACAAACACAGCAATACAAAAACCGCCTATCGGTAGCATTAAATTAGCAGTCAAATAATCCAGAAATTCAAAAATAGTTTTGTCGAAAATTTTAAAATCCGACCAGACATTAAATGACAACACCACACTAACGCCCAAAACCCAAATTGCACCACCACTAATCACACTAGCCTTATTACGGGAAAAACTTCTATTCTCAACTAACCATGCGACCATTGGCTCTACCAGTGATATAGATGAAGTTAAAGCGGCAAAGACAAGTAACACAAAAAACAAAATGCCAAATAACCAGCCTCCCGTCATATTGCCAAATGCGATAGGTAAAGTTTGAAAAATCAGACCAGGACCCGAACCAGGTTCTAATCCATTAGCAAAAACAAGAGGAAAGATAGCAATTCCCGCTAATAAGGCCACAATAGTATCCGCACCAGCAATACACAAAGTAGTTTTAGCAATTGAAACACCACTTTGCAAATAAGAGCCATAAACCATAATTGCTCCCATCCCTAATCCCAGAGTAAAGAAAGCATGCCCCATTGCGGTTAAAACAGCATCAGATCCAATTTTGCTAAAATCAGGAGAGAATAAAAAGGATAAGCCTTCAAAAAAATATTCCCCAGTACTCATTGCATAGGCTACTAAGAGCAATAACAATATCAGTAAAGCAGGCATTAATAATTGTACCGCCTTTTCCAACCCCCCTTTAACCCCTTGCGTCACCACCGCCATTGTGGCAATCATAAAAATGCTATGCCAAGCAATCAATTGAACTGGATTAGCAATTAAGCCATCAAAACTGGCCTTAACAATAGCCGCATCAGAAGAAAAACCGCTAAAAATAGCCTTAAATACATAAGCTATAGCCCAGCCTGCAATCACACTGTAATAAGATAAAATCAAAAGACCCGCAATCGTTCCCATCCAGCCAAGATAACGCCAGTACTTACTGGCATTCGCTTCTACAGCTAAAGTGCTTAAGGTATTAATCGGACTTTGCCGCCCTCTTCTGCCCATTATGGTTTCAGCCATCATAATAGGAATACCAATCGCCAACACGCAACCCAAATAGACCAAAACAAATGCTCCACCACCATTTTCACCGGTGATATAGGGAAACTTCCAGATGTTCCCCAAGCCTACCGCAGAACCCGTTGTTGCCAGGATATATGCGAACCTTGACGACCATTCCCCATGTATTGATTTTGTATTTTTCATTGTTTTTCCTGTTGGTTTTTAAGCTACTTTAGAACGTTCATATCAATAAATACTGAGACAACAAAACTAAAACAGATCCATTTAAAACTAAATAGTAAGTGCATTGCTTATGAATCGAGTAAAATAGCACAATTATTTCTTTAACGGTACCTCTATTGAATCCTGCTAATACCATTTTCAAGTATAAATGGGTGTTGGCTATATCAAGATCTCATATTTTTAGAACATCCCTTAAATCAGTTTAAATCATTAATCCCCATCGCTATGGCTGGTAAAAAATCTAAAAAAAAGAACAAACAGACAGACAACACCATTGCTGTTAATCGACAGGCTACCCATGAGTTCTTTATAGAGGATCAATTTGAAGCAGGTTTAGTCCTTGAGGGTTGGGAAGTTAAGAGCCTGAGAGACGGTAGAATTCAATTAAAAGAAAGTCATATTGTGATTCATAAAGGCGAAGCTTGGTTATTAGGTGCCCATATTTCACCTTTACTCTCAGCGTCTACGCATATTGTTCCCGATAAAATTCGGCGTAAAAAATTACTTTTACATAAACAGGAATTGAGTAAATTAATTGGTAGTGTTGAGCGTAAGGGTTATACCATTGTTCCTCTTTCAATGTATTGGATAAGAGGACGTGCCAAGCTAAAAATAGGATTGGCAAAGGGTAAAAAATTACATGATAAGCGCGCCGTTTCTAAAGAACGGGATTGGCAACGAGATAAAGCTAGGATTATGAAACATGGCTAATAGCGAGAACTATCTTGCTTAACTAGGCAACCCTTAAAAACACAACAACCATCTGATTTATAACAATAAATTAAACAAAAACCATAGACAAAACAAGCAGTATTTGGTAAAATAACGGCTATTTCTTGGTCGTTTTACTGATAAACCATACTAACAAAATCAACCCCAAACACAGAGCAACTAAAGCTCTTTCATTCAGAGTTATTTGTTGAACAGGGTATAAGATCCGCTTCACTGCCTCCGTCATTCCTGCATGTCCTAAGCAGAAATCCAAGTATTTAAAACTAGATCCCCAATAACAGACTTCGGAAATGACGCATGGTAACAGAGGTTCCAGTTACTTGGGTCTTGAGTCCTGAGTCTTTTTAAAGCTTGACTAATTAGCCAAGAACTCAGAAATCTATCAAACCGCAGTTTCTGTGGGGTATACAGGAGGTTAATTAAGGTGATGGTGCCCCAGGGCGGAATCGAACCGCCGACACAAGGATTTTCAGTCCTCTGCTCTGCCGACTGAGCTACCAGGGCACTATATTTTTGCTAAAACTTAAAATAAAGTTTAAATTGATGATGGCGCCCAAGGGCGGAATCGAACTATCGACACAAAGATCTTCAGTCCTCTGCTCTGTCTAGGTAAGACACCAAAACCAACCGCTTATTAAACTAAGTTATTTGCTTTTAGTCAAGTAAAAAAACCAGCTATTTGGGCAAGCTTACTATGACTGGGAATAACTTTCTTTTTCCTTGAAGTTGCTAAAAAATAAAACGGCTTGAATTTACCTATAATTTACTTACTTAGTCAAGCCTTAAAAACGCAACAACCGTATGATTTATAACAATAAATTAAACAAAAACCATAGACAAAACAAGCAGTGTTTGGTAAAATAACGGCTATTTCTTGGTCGTTTTGCTGATAAACCATACTAACAAAATAAACCCCAAACACAGAGTAACTAAGGAATACCGCAGATCAACCCGCAAATGAACATCTTTCTTAAATATATTGGCAAGGGTCATTTTTTGGATCTGCACTAAAAAAACGAAGTCTATAAAGAATTGAATGGGTAAATTCTGTAGAATTAGACATTTTCCCATTCCAAAGCAGATGAATAGTGCTGAAATATTTACCTTGCCTTAGGCAGATCGCAACAAATAACCCACCCGTTTGGTGAGTCTTTTTATCCATCTTAGGGCTTGCAACTTTAGTCACATAGCCTGCTATACTCCCTTTGTAGAAAACTAAAATTTAATGCCCCACTCTATTTAACATAGACCCAAAATAGAGCTATTCTTATCACATTTAATTCATACAGTGCAAAAAATTCAACGTATCGCTTTAACAGCAGGAGAACCTGCGGGTATTGGTCCCGATCTATGTATTCAGCTTTCTCAGAAACAACTTTCATGTCAGCTTGTTGTTGTCGCCGACCCAGAACTTTTAATTGAACGCGCCAAACATTTAAAACTAAAAATTGATATTAAAATCTTTAACCCTGACAAAGCAGCACGACTCAATAATACAGGCATAATAACTGTTTGCCCTGTTTCACTAGCTGATAATGTCCGTTGTGGACAGCTTAATACTAACAACAGCCCCTATGTTATCGAGACTATAAGATTAGCAACTCAAGCTTGTATGGATGGCTTGTTTGATGCCATGGTTACCGCACCTGTTAATAAAGCGGTCATTAATGATGCCGGCATTCACTTTATCGGTCACACTGAATACATCGCCAATATAACAGGGGCGCATCCTGTAATGATGTTAGCAACATCGGGTTTACGTGTCGCGCTTGTGACCACACATATTCCTTTGTCGGAAGTCAGCCAGAGCATTACCACGGAGCGCTTAAAAACAGTTATTTCTATATTAGATAAGGATCTTCGTCGTTATTTTGGTTTAAGCAAGCCTGCAATTTTAGTTTGTGGGCTTAATCCACATGCAGGTGAAGAGGGACATTTAGGTCGAGAAGAAATTGAGATTATTACCCCAGCCTTAGTCGATCTATCCACGCAAGGTATTAATTTACAAGGGCCTCTACCTGCTGACACACTGTTCACCCCAAAATATTTAGCAACGGCGGATGCTGTTTTAGCTATGTACCATGATCAAGGTTTACCAGTACTTAAGCATATAGGCTTTGGACAGGCTGTTAATATAACCTTGGGATTACCCATTATCCGCACCTCTGTCGATCATGGCACTGCTCTTGATCTTGCAGGAACTGGTAAAGCGAATTTAGGTAGTCTTGAATTTGCGATTAAAACTGCACAGCAAATGGCAGAGTCCCACAAAAAATAAGTAAAAAATGGCACATAAAGCACGCAAGCGATTCGGTCAAAATTTTTTGCAAGATGATAATATTATTTACCATATTCTGGCGAATATTCATGCTAATGCAGGTGAGCACTGGGTTGAAATTGGTCCAGGTTTAGGTGCTATCACAGAGCCATTGTTAAAAGAAGATGTTATTCTGGATGTGGTTGAGCTCGATAGAGATTTGGTAAAATTTCTTGATGATAAATTCAATAAATATAAGAACTTTACTATTCACAGTGCTGATGCTTTAAATTTTGATTTTTCTGCACTGGCTAAAGAAAATGAAAAACTGCGTATTATAGGTAATTTACCTTATAACATTTCCACCCCTTTATTATTTCACTTATTAGACAATGCTGACTGTATTGAATACATGTATTTCATGTTGCAAAAAGAAGTGGTGGATAGAATTTGTGCGGACGCGGGCAGTAAAAAGTATGGCCGTCTCAGTGTGATGATGCGATATTTTTGTGCAACTGAAAAAATATTTGAGGTGCCACCTGAAAGTTTTAGCCCTATCCCCAAAGTCATGTCAGCAATTGTCAAATTAACACCACACCAAAAAGCCCCAGTAAAAGTCAACGACCTTAAACTTTTAAACAAAGTAGTGACTACTGCTTTTTCACAACGTAGAAAAACTATCAGAAATTCTTTGAAAACCCTAATTTCTGAAGAACAACTAAGTGCTATCAATATAGACCCAGCCCTAAGAGCAGAATGTATCTCCCTTGCTGAATTTGCGCTGATAAGCCAACATGCACAACCGCTGGATGAGATGCAAAAATAAGTTGCGACAAAATGTCATGCGTCGATTTGCCACATTTTCAAGACAAGAGTTACTCGGTAGAATAGTCACAACTTAAATGCTTTCCCTTTTAAAAAGAGGGCCCTCATTATAGTCATCCTAAAAACACACCCTTTATGCGGCTTAACGGCCGCATTTTTTTGCCTGTTGTTTTTGTATCTACAATCTTAAAGAGTATTCAAATAAAAACCACGGTAAACAATCTTATTCTTTCATCTACATTTTAACTAAAGTATATTAAGGTTCCAACTATAGCTTTAAGTTGATTATGCTTTCATCTAAAAACAGTATGCCTTCCGTTACTAACGCTTTACCTGAGCGAAACACGGCTATATCCATAACAAAGCCACATTTTGTCACCGCTAATATTATTGTCCCACCCTTCCCTGCTCATATTCATCAAGCCATGTTTGGTCTGGGTTGTTTTTGGGGAGCTGAAAGAAAATTTTGGCAACAACCTGGTGTTTTTAGTACCGCTGTCGGATACAGTGGAGGGCATACAGAAAACCCCACTTACGATGAACTATGTACAGGATTAACTGGACACAATGAAGTCGTTAAAGTTTTTTTTGATCCTAATCTTATTTCTTATCAACAACTATTGATTGTATTTTGGCAGTCTCATAATCCTACTCAAGGCATGCAGCAAGGCAACGATAAAGGTACTCAATATCGCTCAGGCATATATACCTTTACTGATGAACAACAAAGTAAAGCATTAGAGTCAATGCAACATTACCAAAATAAAATAAGTTTGTTGGGCTTCAAGAAAATTACTACAGAAATACAGAAGGCAACGACTTTTTACTATGCTGAAAACTATCATCAACAATATTTAGCAAAAAACCCTCTGGGATATTGTGGCGTAGGTGGCGTAGGTATAGAGTATTAGTGTAAAAAACAATCAGGCAAAAAAAAAGCAGTTAATTAACTGCTTTAGAGAATTTTTAGGGATAACATAAGGCAACTTTCGCTATTTAGCTATAAGGAATATGTCAAACACTTCCTAAAGCTTTAAAAGTTGGGCTAATCTTAACAATACTTTTGTCAAGTGAAAATGTGGCATATTGTCGCACTAACAGAGATCGCACTGTTTGATGAGGGAAAATGTGGCTTACCTGATAAAAGTGTAGCTGGTGACTGGCACCCCTAATATAAATCAATTGCTGAGTTTGCATAATTGGGAGAGGGTAATAGGAACGCCTGTTGAACACCCTTTCGATAATAGTTTTATGATCGTTACTGGTGTTCTACATCAAACTCAAACGGTGGATATAACGCATGGTTTGTACAATCTGGTAGCTCTATTTTCAGTCTGGATAAAATCTACACCGCCTAGGTATAGCATTAAAAAACAACCAAACTGATAACCTTCTTTATTTGGGATAATATGGAGGCTTTTTAGTCACTATATTTCTGGATATGCAATCACAGTCCCCAAATAAATGGCAATTCTGGATTGATCGAGGCGGTACCTTTACTGATATTGTTGCTCAATCACCCGATGGAAAAATCCAGTACCATAAGTTACTGTCAGAAAACCCTGAATTGTATCAAGATGCAGCTCTACAAGGCATTCGACATTTTCTTGAACTCAGCGATAATGCCCCCATTCCAGCAGAAAAAATCCATGTCATAAAAATGGGCACCACTGTCGCCACTAATGCTTTATTAGAACGACAAGGTGAGAAAACAGTCTTACTGATTACACAAGGCTATGCTGATGCCTTAGAAATTGGTTATCAGTCCAGACCTGATATTTTTGCCCGAGAAATCATCCTTCCAGAACCGCTTTATCAACAAGTTATTGAAGTTAATGAACGTGTTAAAGCGGATGGAACTATTCTTAAAAAATTAGCTATAAAAGATACTCGTTGTCAACTCCAGTCCGCCTACAATACGGGCATTCGATCCTGTGCCATCGTACTCATGCATGGTTATAAATTTCATCAACACGAACAACAAATTGCTCAAATAGCTAAAAAAATCGGCTTCACTCAAATCAGTGTATCTCATCAAGTCAGTCCAATGATGCGACTGATTGGACGCGGTGATACCTGTGTCGTTGATGCTTATTTATCACCGCTTCTAAAACGCTATGTACAACAAGTATCTGAGGCATTAAACCACAGCAAACTTCTGTTTATGAAATCCAGTGGTGGTTTAACAGATGCCCGTTTTTTTGCTGGCAAGGATGCGATATTATCCGGTCCTGCCGGAGGTGTTGTCGCCTGTGCTGGCACTGGAAAACAAGCAGGGTTCGACAAAATTATTGGCTTCGATATGGGCGGCACTTCAACCGATGTATGTCATTTTGATGGTGAATTTGAACACTGCTTTGAAACAATTGTAGCTGGTGTTCGTATGCGAGTGCCTATGATGCGTATTCATACTGTTGCAGCTGGTGGTGGCTCAATACTTCACTTTGATGCCGGTCGTTATCAGGTCGGCACAGCATCTGCTGGAGCAACCCCTGGCCCCGCCTGTTATCGACGAGGTGGACCACTGACAATTACTGACTGCAATGTATTGTTAGGCAAAATTCAGGCACAGCATTTTCCCAAAGTCTTTGGTAAAAAAGGTGATAAATCTTTAGATAAAAACATAGTCGAACAACACTTTACAAAAATGGCTGAAGATATTTCGCTAGCAACAGGAGACAACAGTAGCTTGTATCACATTGCTGAAGGTTTTCTCCATGTTGCGGTTGATAAAATGGCTAATGCGGTAAAAAAAATCTCGGTACAAAGAGGCTATGACATTACCCAATACACATTGAATTGTTTTGGTGGTGCAGGCGGGCAACATGCTTGCTTGGTTGCTGATGCGCTGGGTATCACTCAGGTGTTATTACATCCTTTAGCCAGCGTATTATCAGCCTATGGTATGGGCTTGGCTAATATTTCGGCGATGCGCGAGCAAACCATTGAATTACTGTTAGATGATCATGCTGTCGAGCAACTGGATAGTATATTCAGCACACTTAGTCATGAAGCATTAATGGAATTAAGCGAACAAGGATTAGACTCGAAACACAGTTACTCGCTACAAAAAATCCATATCAAATATCAAGGCACTGATAGTGCATTAATCATTAATTTTGGCACAATAACAGCCATCACCAGACAATTTGAAAACGAACACAAAAAACAATTTGGTTTTATTGCAGCAGAAAAAAAACTGATTATTGAGACTATCTCTGTAGAAGTTATTATCAATAATAATGAGCCTGTTAATGAGCCTGACTTGCCACTGTCCCACTTATTGACCGCTAGACCATTAGAATTAGCTGAAGTTTATATGGCAGGAAATTTATGCTCCACGCCCGTTTATGACAGAGCGGTTTTAAAACCAGGGAACACAATCAATGGCCCGGCTATCATCATAGACTCTATTTCAACCATCGTAGTAGAGCCTGGGTGGCAAGCTAATATAAGCATTAAAAATCATCTCATCCTAAAACGTATAGAGCAACTTTCTAATCAACAAGTAGGGACTGGTGCAGACCCTGTCATGTTAGAAATTTTCAACAACCTGTTTATGTCCATTGCTGAACAAATGGGCGTTACCCTGCAAAATACGGCATATTCAGCCAATATCAAAGAAAGACTGGATTTCTCCTGTGCTATTTTTGACAACACAGGCAATCTGGTTGCCAATGCACCCCACGTTCCCGTTCATCTTGGCTCTATGGCTGAATCTGTTAACACCATTATTGACCGCAGAAAAGAGCGTATTAAACCAGGCGATGCCTATATGCTTAATGATCCTTATAATGGAGGAACCCACTTACCCGACATCACCTTGGTAAGCCCTGTTTTTAACCCTAATCAAACCAAGATATTATTTTATGTAGCAAGCCGAGCGCATCATGCAGATATTGGCGGTATAACACCAGGTTCTATGCCTCCAGAGAGTCAATCTATCCATCAGGAAGGTATCCTCATCGACAATTTCCAAGTGCTTGATCAAGGTCGTTTAAGAGAAAAAGAGATCAGCGAGTTACTGACAAATCATACCTATCCCGTCAGAAACCTAGGACAAAACCTAGCTGATCTTAAAGCACAATTAGCAGCTAATGAAAAAGGTCTGCAAGAACTGCAAAAAACAGTCTCTCATTTTGGCTTAGACGTTGTTTTTGCCTATATGCAACATGTGCAAAACAACGCCGAAGAACAAGTCCGGCAAATTCTGGATGTATTAAAAGAGGGACATTTTGTTCAAGAATTAGACAATGGCAGTCAAATTCAGGTGCGGATTAAAGTGGATAAAACGCATCGTTCAGCCATCATTGATTTTTCTGGCACCAGCCCACAACAAGCAGGAAACTTCAACGCCCCCTATTCTATTACCCGTGCCGCTGTACTCTATGTATTTCGTACACTGGTTAATGTTGACATACCGATGAATGAAGGTTGTGCCAGACCTTTAACGCTCATTATTCCAAAAGGTTCTATGTTAAGCCCTGTTTATCCTGCGGCTGTTGTTGCTGGTAACGTAGAAGTCAGCCAATGTATAGTTGATGCTTTATATGGTGCATTGGGTATTATGGCCTCAGCCCAAGGCACTATGAATAACTTCACCTTTGGTAATGATCAATATCAATACTATGAAACCATTTGCGGTGGTGCTGGTGCAGGAGAAGGCTTTAACGGAGCATCAGCCGTCCATACTCACATGACAAACAGCCGCCTGACCGACCCCGAAGTTTTAGAATGGCGTTTTCCAGTATTACTGGAGTCTTTTGCAATTAGAAAAAACTCAGGTGGACAAGGAAAATGGAACGGTGGTGATGGTATCGAACGAAGAATTCGCTTTTTAGAAACTATGAGTGCTTCAATTTTAGCCAATCATCATCGGGTTCCACCTTTTGGCTTAAAAGGAGGTAAAGCTGCCAAAACTGGAAAAGCCTGGATAGAACGATCTAATGGTACAGTAGAAAAATTGAAAGCTACAGATTCAGCTGAAATGGATGCAGATGATTTATTTGTCATTCAAACGCCAGGTGGGGGTGGCTTTGGTGTCTAGTTTTTTGGGGGAACTTCACTATTATTTATCTGTTTTTCTGGACTCACATTAAGTTCGTGCGAAATTGCTCGATAGTCTGCTCGGTTAGTGGCTGCCTGTTATGATCTAAAATGACACATTTTATTTGGCTTGCTATTAACTGCATGGTTTCTATTAGCTCATCAAAAATAATTAATGGCTCATCCAATTCACCAGCCTGTAGAAAAAAAACAATACCAGGAAAATCATACAGCTCAAAATCTACATCAGGAAAAGTCCCAGGCTCAACCATACTGGCTACTGCATAATTCACTCTATTTTTTTCATCCAGACGCTCAAAAACTTTCATGCTACCGTATTGAAGACCGACTAATTGAAACGCATCAGCCAAGTCCCTGCCATTAATTTTTTGATCTGTCTCGGCAACAATACTGAATTGAATAATTTTAGGTAAGACAAAATCAGAAGAATTTTCACTGCTTTCTGAAATTTGATCACTATCAATAGCAGACCCTAAAGGAACAATATCAAAATCATCATCCTCTGTATTAACAACTAAAGAGCTATCCATATTATCTAATGGATTTCCTTCATCGTAAAAATCAATCGAGCGATTGGGTTTTTTACTCCTAAAGACACCCCATAAAACCATGCCTAAAAATACGAAGCCGCCAATGGCAATAATAACTATTCTTAATAAATCTTTATCCATTGTATTGATATGTTGGTTGTTTTATTTTATTGTTAAGAGCCTTCTATTTCAGCCAAAATAACGCACAATAGCTCACTATTACACTTGTATTTTGACTAAAACCTAAAAAATTCTATCACTTTTCTCTCTCGTAGGGAAGTAGGTAAGTAAAGCAATGCAGGAGCTATTGCCGAGAGGGTTGAGTGAGGGGGAAATAAATACTTCTTATTTAATCACACCTTTGTATCTGATCCCTTTATTCCTTTGATTTCAAGACAGTATATGACCCTAATTAGTCAACCCTTAAAAACACAACAACCATCTGATTTATAACAATAAATTAAACAAAAACCATAGACAAAACAAGCAGTATTTGGTAAAATGACGGCTATTTCTTGGTCGTTTTACTGATAAAACATACTAACAAAATCAACCCCAAACACAGAGCAACTAAAGCTCTTTCATTCAGCGTTATTTGTTGAATAGGGCATAAGATCCGCATCACTCCCTCCGTCATTCCTGCATGTGGTAACAGAAGTTCCAGTTACTTTAGTCCTGAGTCTTGAGTCCTTCGTCCTTTTTAATTGTTGACTAATTATTGGCCATCTCCACAGCTTCGTCAATATCTACTGACACCATTCGCGACACCCCTGGCTCCTTCATGGTCACCCCAGATAATTGTCTGGCAATCTCTATAGTCACTTTATTATGAGAGACATATAAAAACTGCACTGTTTCTGACATTTCTTCAACCATTTGTGAAAAACGGACTACGTTGGCATCATCTAACGGTGCATCTACTTCATCCAATAAACAAAATGGTGCGGGATTTAAGTCAAAGATTGAAAATACCAAGGCGACTGCCGTTAATGCTTTTTCTCCACCAGATAATAAATGGATTGAGCTATTTCGTTTTCCTGGCGGTCTGGCAATAATATTAACCTCGGCTTCTAACAAATCTTGTTCCGTTAATTCCAGATAAGCTTGACCACCACCAAATAATTTAGGGAATTTTGTTTGTAAACCTTGATTGATTTTATCAAAGGTTTCTTTAAATCGAATCCGACTTTCTTTATCTATTTTACTGATAGCCTGATCTAGGGTATTCAATGCTTGCATTAAATCTTCACGTTGCTCATTTAAAAAACCAACGCGCTCAGATTGGGTTTTATATTCTTCTATAGCAGTTAAATTAATAGAACCTAACCTTTCTATTTGTTTTGCAACCGTTTCTATACGAATCTTCCATTCTTGCTCTTCTGCTTCTGGCGATAAGGTTTCTAGCACCTGTTCTGGGTCTGCTTCAATTTCTTTTAACTGTTCTGTAATAGTTTGCTGTCTTACATTACTTTCTTGCTGCTCAAACCTGACCTTATCCAAACGATCTTTTTGTTGCTCCATTTGCCGTTGAAATTGAACATGTTTCTCTGACAATTCGGTCGTTTCTTGTTCTGTTTTTTGTTGCTGACTTCGCTCTTGTTGCAAGCTGTTTTCTAGTTGTTCTTTTTTATCTTTAAATTTATCCAATTGCAATTTTTCACCATCTAATGGGGTTAGTGTTGAATGCAATTTGGTTTCCAGTTCAGCAATATGTTTTACCGATTGCTGGTTTTGCAGATGTAGTCGTTCAATTTGTTTGCTAGTTAAGGCGGCTGTGGCTTTTAACGATTCTATTTGTCCTTGCGTAGTATGACTATTTTTTTGGGTTTCATTAATACTTAAATCAATCGTATATTGTCTGCTTTGTAATTCCAT
Source organism: Methylococcales symbiont of Iophon sp. n. MRB-2018 (assembly GCA_003666325.1). Classification (GTDB taxonomy): domain Bacteria; phylum Pseudomonadota; class Gammaproteobacteria; order Methylococcales; family Methylomonadaceae; genus QPIN01. Next base: position 12,889 of record QPIL01000113.1, on the reverse strand, counting down.
CCCCTGCTGATCTAAACTTTGTTTTGTATCCACTAGCTGAACAAGGCTCTGTTCAGCCTGGCCTTTTAACTGCTCTGATCCATCAACGGTTTTAGCGATGCCTACGATTTCTGTCATAATCTCTTCGACTTCATGCCCCATCTGGTTTAGCCGTTGTTGCTGTTGTTCTCGTTTAGCGGAATAGGCACTAAATTGTGCGCTTTTAGCAGAATATTCAGAGCCTAAAGTTTTATCTCTTTGCTGTAAATTTTCCCTGCTATTTTCTGCCTCTTTTAATGATTGCTCTGTCTCAATAACGTGTGCTTCCAGACCTTCAATTTCATCTTGTAACTCAATTTTTCTTTGTTTTAAATCACGTAATTCTTTTACCCGCTGTAACACACCGGTTTTGCTATCAGTACTACGCGATATTTTAATCCAGTCTCGCCCTAAGCAATCACCTTCTGGGGTAACAATCGACTCATAAGCTTTAAGTTCTAAACTCTGTGTTTTAGCAATTTTAATATTATCTGCACAATAAATACCTGTTAATAAGCCACTGAGTTGGTAAGGCGCATTGATTTTATTAAGTAATAAATTTTTATGACTACTTGCTTGTGTTGCTTGCTGTTCACCTGCCTGAAACAAGGTAATTGATTGTTCTTTAAGTAATTGCAAACCTTGTATTAGTTCAGCGGTGTTATCTACACAAATGGCATCCAGATAGCTGTTTAATACGGTTTCTACGGCTTTTTCCCATCCATCTTCAACTTGAAGAAGCTCGGCTAAGCGCTGATTTTTTGACAACCCCATAGAGTCCAGCCATTGCAACAAATCCTTTTTGTCTTTGCCCATAGCATGTTGCTGCAAAAGCTCTAGGGATGTAATTTTACCATTTATTGGATGTAATTCAGAACGCTGCTGGTGTAATTGATTTTGCTGTTGTTTCAGTTGCTGCCGTTGCTCAATGATTTGTTGATAGATCAGTCCCAATTGTTGTTGCAAGTCTTTTCTATCGGTTTCAATCAATTCAATACTACTATCCAGCGACTCAATTTCATCCTTTAGGTCAGTATTGGATAACTCACTGCGTTCGGTCTGTAATTTTTCTAAACGCTGTTGTAATTGTTGCGACTGATTATTCAAATGAGAAAGCTTAACCCGCTGCACTTCTGCTTGCTCTTTACTTTCTGAGCTTTGTTTTAAATAATCTTCCCACTGTATTTGCCAGACCGCTTTGTTTTCTAACACAGTACCTTTCGTTAACAGATTTTCTTCTAATTGTTCTTCTACGACTTCTCTTTGTTCTTCAGCTTCTAGCAATGTTTCTGTTATTTTTTCTAATTGCAATTTATCTTGCTCGCATTCATTATTTGAATGTTCTGTCTGCTGTTTTAAGCGATTAATTTCTGCCACAGTCTCTTCGTGACTGCTTTCATTATGCTGAATCATCTGTTGCAATCGACTGACTTCTGCTACAGCATGATAATAATTTTCTTGTACTGAATCTAACTGCTGTTGTTGTTGTTTTTGCTCGATTCTTTTAGCATCAATCAATTTATCGGTTTCTCTTAATAACACAAACAGGCGATTATGTTCAGTAGCAATGTCTTTTAATTTGCTTTCTAGTTTTTCTGAATTTTGATGATGGCTATTCCAGCGAATCGCCAACAGATCACGTTTATATTGCCGTTCTTGTTTTTTTAGAACAGTGAATTTTTGCGCTTTTTCTGATTGTTTTTTTAAATTAGCCCGTTGCTTTTCAACTTCTTCTGTTAAATCATCTAATCGTTCAAGGTTCTCCCGAGTATGCCGCATCCGCGTTTCTGTCTCGTATCTGCGTTCTTTATATTTTGATATGCCGGCAGCTTCTTCAATGTGAACACGTAACTCATCAGGTTTTGACTCAACCATTCTGGATATAGTGCCTTGCTCGATAATTGCATAACTTCTAGCACCTAAGCCGGTGCCTAAAAATAAATCAGTAATATCTTTACGCCGACATTTAGTGCCATTTAAAAAATATTGTGACAAGCCATCACGGTTAACTTGTCTTTTAATAGAGATACTGTTGTATTTTGCATACTCGCCACCGACCTTGCCTTCACTATTATCAAAAATCAATTCAACCGTTGCTATACTGACTGGTTTGCGTGTTGATGAGCCATTAAAAATAACATCTGCCATCTGACCACCGCGTAAATGCTTGGCAGAACTCTCCCCCATTACCCAGCGTACAGCATCAATGACATTTGATTTACCACATCCATTAGGCCCTACAATAGCGGTTAGATTGCCTTTAATGTGTATTGTGGTTTGGTCGGCAAAGGATTTGAATCCAGAAAGTTTGATTTTATCCAGCTTCATTACTGGTAGAATATCCTCTATATTTTTAAAACGAAACGCACATTATTCACCAAATGGATGTAATTTTCGACATTTTTTTATTTTTTTTATTTTTTTTATCTTTTTAATATGAGTACTCAAGCCAGCAAAAATCTTAATACCTTTGATAACCCTAAACCAGGGCGTGATTTTACTATTCGTATTGATATTCCTGAGTTTACTTGCCTGTGTCCAATGACCGGACAACCTGATTTTGCCACCATTACTATTGAATATGTTCCCAACAAACTCTGTATTGAATTAAAATCTCTTAAACTGTATATGTGGTCATTTAGGGAGCAAGGCAGCTTTCATGAAGCGGTAACTAATGAAATGCTGGATGATATTGTTAAAGTCATCTCCCCCAATTTTATCCGTATACGCGCTGAATTTAATGTGCGTGGTGGTATTTATACCAGCGTTATTGCAGAACATAAAGATGATAACTGGAAAGCAGTTGAATTAATTAATTTGCCATAAGGGCAGATCTATTAATGCTGGTCTGGCATATACACGTTTAAAGTGATTAGCTTGTAGAGCGGGATTCAGCCCACTCTACAATATTTTAAAGGCTGAGGACTCAAGACGAAAGACGAAAGACTTAGGACTTAGGACTTAGGACTTAGGACTTAGGACTTAGGGCTAAAGTAACTGGGACCTCTGTTACCACACGTCATTCCTGAAGTCTGTTATCGGGAATCTAGTTTTAAACACCTGGATTTCTGCTTAGAACATACTCGAATGCCGGAGGGAGTGACGCGGATCTTATACCCTATTCAACAAACAACTCTGAATGAAAGAGCTTTAGTTGCTCTGTTTGGGGTTGATTTTGTTAGTATGTTTTATCAGCAAAACGACCAAGAAATAGCCGTTATTTTACCAAATACCGCTTGTTTTGTCTATGGATTTTGTTTAATTTATTGTTATAAATCAGATGGTTGTTGTGTTTTTAAGGGTTTACTGGTTATGCTGAGATCTCATAATAAAAAAACAAACAATGGCGAGTAACACCTTTTACCGCAGTGATATTGCTGTTGCTGTTGCTGAAATTATTTCATTTGCCTATTTTCTGAGTGAAAAAAAGCCTGCGTATTTTAACCCTACCAAATAGCAATATTATGACCTTTAAAGAAGCACTGACTACCCTGCCTCAATATATTCTACCCCATCATTTTCTTTCTATGTTGATGTCTAAATTAACTCACTCGGAAATTAAGGTGTTGAAGAACTTGGGCATTACTCAAATTATCAAGATTTATGGCGTTAATATGTCTGAGGCGAAAGAACAAGACATTAATAATTTTGCCAGTTTTAACCATTTTTTTACCCGTAAACTAAAAGAGGATGCCAGACCTGTGACAGCAGATATCAATAGCATAGCCTGTCCTGCCGATGGCACAGTAAGTCAAGCAGGTTTGATTGAACAAGGGGATATTTTTCAAGCCAAAGGAAAGTCTTTTACAACTATTGATTTATTAGGCGGAGATAAAAAAACAGCAGCTGCTTTTGAAAATGGGTGTTTTACCACGATTTATCTATCCCCTAAAGACTACCACCGCTTACATATGCCAATAAAAGGGACTTTAACTAAAATGATACATATACCTGGCAGCTTATTCAGTGTGAATACGGCGACTACAAATTCTGTGCCTAGACTTTTTGCCAGAAATGAACGTGTTGTCTGTGTCTTTGATACAGAAATCGGAGCAATGGCATTAATACTTGTCGGTGCTATTTTTGTTTCAAGTATTGAAACCACCTGGCACGGTGTCGTTACCCCACCGACTATTGAATCAGTCCGCAGTTGGCAATATCAAAATGATGCACCAGTCATAGAAAAAGGCGAGGAAATGGGTCGCTTTAATATGGGATCAACCATTATCGTGCTATTTGCTAAAGATAAGGTTGAATGGGATGCTACATTTGAGGCGGGAAAAACGGTTAAGTTAGGTGAAATGATAGGAAAATCTTTCTCTTAAAGAGATCTCAAAGCCGAGCCAATACACTTAAAAATTTCAGAATCCACGACTTTAGTGCAGTACTAAAAGTATCTACATTAAAGCCATGAATTCAAAAAATAAATATTATTTCATTTCAATAAACATCGCTTTTGCAGCGCCACATTCAGGGCATTCCCAATCATCAGGCACGTCAGCCCAGACTGTTCCAGCAGCAACCCCACTTTTTACATCGCCCACTGCTTCATCATAAATATGTCCACAAAGTTTACATTTATACTTTTTCATTTTTTAATTCCTGTTATTAATAGTTTCAGAGCAAAAACCAATAGCTTGATTACTTAAGCCATTAATTTTAGACCCCAGCATAACGCATGAGCAGATAAAAAAGGCTAGAATTTTTCTATTTTTCAGCCAAAATAACGCACAATAGCTGAATAATTATAAAAAACAATACCATTTTCAAGAATAAATAGTACAAAACTAAACTATGACTCTAATCGGTAAAACAGCTAAAGAATTGCAACTGGATCAATAGATCTGTGGTGATGGATAAAATCAACAATTACCCGACTTTAAGCAGTATAATTCACTGCAACAAAAACAAATTCAGCAACAAGCATTCAACTATTTAAAATCTCGTTTGTATACCGCCGAAACCTTTAGAGTGTATGCGTTAAAAGGCACGCCATCTCATATTATCGACAAAAAAGCTATTATACGCGGCTGTGAATTGGCTGTTTTACTGAGCTGGAATGGCTGATAACGACTTTGCTACAAGAATAATTAACCTTTAGGAAATTTTTAATGATGCTCGATTTAACAACAGAAATAAAGCAACGTATTGAAACAAAAATACCTGGCGCACAGGTCGAAGTTATACAAAGTGGCAATGGACACTTCTCTTTAAAAATCATCTCAGAAGTTTTTGATGGGCTAACGCAGGTAAAACAACATCAACTGGTTTATTCTGCCTTTACTGACTTAATGTCTGGGGCTATGCCGCCTGTTCACGCTATAGATAAAATGGATTTGCGAGTACCCAATTAACCGTTACATTAAAGACTTGCATGGTTAATAGCTATATCTTTTATTGGCAAATGTTTTACAGGTAACAAGTCTTAAAAAAGACTCAAGACTCAAGACTCAAGACTCAAGACTCAAGACTAAAGACTAAAGACTAAAGACTCCTTGATTTTTGATTAGTTCTGCATTTCCACCATCCCTGGTGGGCAAACACACCCTACGGATCTAAAGACTCAGGACTAAAGACTCAGAAGTAGGGTGCGTTCCACGCACCAGAACTGGGGTTGGGGTTGGAATTGATTTTGTTAGTATGTTTTATCAGAAAAACGACCAAGAAATAGCCGTTATTTTACCAAATACTGCTTGTTTTGTCTATGGTTTTTGTTTAATTTATTGTTATAAATCAGATGGTTGTTGTGTTTTTAAGGGTTGACTAAGTAGCCCCTATTTTTAACAAACACATAGGCACTAATATAAGCACTATATTAGTATATTTATTGAATATGCTATTACTTTATAAATGGCGTCCCCAGGGGGGTTCGAACCCCCGTTACCGCCGTGAAAGGGCGGTGTCCTAGGCCTCTAGACGATGGGGACTAAAACTTTTTTACTATGGTACCAATTTGGTGGAGCCAGGCGGAATCGAACCGCCGACCTCAACACTGCCAGTGTTGCGCTCTCCCAATTGAGCTATGGCCCCTAGTCGAACTCGCTTATTGTACAGCGATATTTTTTCTTGTCTAGATTTTATTTTTTTCTTTTATAAAACTTATTGCTTTAGCTATTCTCTTCAGGGTTTTCTCTTTCCCCAATAGAGATAAGGTAATATCAATGGCTGGTGAAGCACCTGCACCAGAAATAGCTACCCGTAATGGTTGTGCTACTTTAGCTAATTTAAACTCCAACTTTTCTGCTGTATCTAAAACAATTTGATGTAATTTTTTACCATCCCATTCTGGTAGGCGACTAAATTGGTCTAGTAACGTTTGTAGAACTTCATCAGAACCCAATTTAAAGTTCTTCTTTGCAGCTTTTTCATCATAAATATCAAATTCCTGATAAAAATATTGACTTGCAGCTGCCATTTCTACAAGTGTCTTACAGCGTTCACGTTGTGCCTTAACAATTTCAACCAATTCAGGCCCATCATTAATATTCACCCCCTGCTGAGTCATATACCACTGCAAATGATGGGCTACATACTCAGGATCACTATGCATAATATAGTGATGATTAAGCCACAATAACTTTTCCGGATTAAATGTAGACGCTGATACATTGACATCTTTCAAATCAAATAATGCTATCATTTCATCTAGGGAGAAAATTTCTTGATCACCCTGTGACCAGCCTAACCGCACCAGATAATTAAGCAAAGCATCTGGTAAATAACCTTCATCTCGGTATTGCATAACACTTACTGCGCCATGTCGCTTGGATAATCTGGCACCGTCAGAACCTAAAATCATCGGTAAGTGGGCATACTCAGGCAAGACCGCCTGCAAAGCTTTTAAAATGTTAATTTGTCGAGGTGTATTATTAATATGATCATCACCTCTAATAACATGCGTTACCTCCATATCCATATCATCTACCACAACCGTTAAGTTATAGGTAGGGGTGCCGTCTGATCGGGCAATAATTAAATCATCCAGTTCCTTGTTAGCAACGATAATATTACCTTTGACCAAATCCTTTATTGTCACTTCGCCATCTTCAGGGTTTTTAAAACGAATCACCGCTCCAGCATCTGCTGTGATTTCAGCTAATCTACATTTTCCGTTATATCGTGGTTTTTCTTTATTCGCTTTCTGCTGTTCTCTCAATTTATCCAACTCTTCACGACTACAGGTACAATAATAGGCATCACCCTGATCAAGCAATTGCTGAATAATTTCTTTGTAGCGATCAAATCGCTGGGTCTGAAAAAAAGGCTTTTCATCATAGGATAAACCTAACCAACTCATTCCATCAAAAATAGCATCAACCGATGCTTGTGTTGATCGTTCTAAGTCAGTATCTTCAATTCTTAATATGAATTGCCCTTCCCTTTTACGTGCATATAACCAGGAAAATAAGGCAGTTCTAGCACCCCCTACATGTAAATACCCTGTTGGGCTTGGGGCAAAGCGTGTTTTTATTGTCATCTTTATTTTTTCTTTAAAAATCGTTTAGCGTATTCCCTAGGGATAGATTTAGATGCGTTTAAACGCATAGATTTGTAACTAAATTGAACACTACCACTAGCCGCTGGATTTTTACCCAAAACGGCTAATGATGTGCCATGTCCCTGTGCAGCTGCTTTTTCATACCACTGTGTTGATAACCCTCTATCTGCACTCACTCCATAACCAATATCATACATAGCAGCTAGTGATGCTTGTGCCTCTACTAAACCTTGAGCCGCTGCTTTCTTCATCCATTTTGCAGCCTTTCTTTTATCAACCTCAATGCCGTTTTTCCCTAATATGTAAAGTGAAGCAAATTGAGCCTGCTTCAAAGCATTCCCCTGCTCTGCTAATGGCTGAATTTCTTCTGTGGTTTGTGCGTTAACTACAAAACCAGATGACAATAAATATGAAATAAATAAATATTTTATAAGCTTAATCATTGAAATACCTAAGTTGTTTGTGTATGGCATATAATTTATGGACGAGAGCTCGTTAAGTTTCAACATCGTTATTTGTGTTTTAGTCACGTAATAATTCATTAAGTCCTGTTTTACTGCGTGTTCTTTCATCGACCTGTTTAATAATAACAGCACAATACAAACTATAATCACTCTCTTTGGAAGGTAAGTTTCCTGGAACAACAACCGACCCGGCAGGAACTCGACCGTAAATAATTTCTCCTGTCATACGGTTGAATATTTTAGTGCTTTGACCAATATAGACACCCATTGAAATCACTGCACCTTCTTCAACCACAACCCCTTCAACAATTTCTGAACGTGCGCCAATAAAGCAGTTGTCTTCAATAATAGTAGGGCCTGCTTGTAAAGGTTCAAGGACTCCACCAATACCCACACCACCAGATAAATGTACATTTTTACCAATTTGGGCACAAGAACCGACGGATGCCCAAGTATCTACCATGGTGCCACTACCCACATAACTGCCAATATTAACAAAGGAAGGCATTAAAACAGCACCTGGTGCAATATAAGACCCATGACGAACGACGGCATTAGGTACTACTCGTACACTGCCATTGACAAAATCTTCTGGGGAATGGGTTGCAAATTTTGCTTCAACTTTATCGTAATACCGTGTATTTCCGCCTTCAATCACACGATTTTCGTTGATTTTAAATGAGAGTAAAACTGCTTTTTTCAGCCATTGATTAACTACCCATTTGCCGTTAGTTTTTTCCGCAACACGAGCCTTACCAGCGTCGAGCATGTTAATAGCTTCTTCAACTGCTGAACGAATATCGGCAGAAACAGTCGCTGGAGAAATTTCAGCACGATTTTCAAAGGCTTGATTAATAATATTTTCTAAGTTTGACATATCTTTTAATTTGAATGGTTAATGAAGTTTTTAATTCTATGTATTCTTTAACATCTGCGAGCAACGCGATTCTGACAGGGTTTTCTCCATGATTAATAACATACATACACGCTAAAACTGCTTGCTAAGATGCTGATCTCTCTTTAGATTATCAAATGCTTTTAATCCCATTTGATTTAACCGAAAGTTAGGACTGGTAGCACAAGCCGTTAATAAAAAACAAAATGCTAAGACCAATATTGTATTAAACATAATTTTAATAGTGCTTAGGTCTCGCTTAGATGAGGGTCTGTATTCTAACGTAACTTACTGTTTATTTACAGTGAAGTGTAACTAGAAGAAGTATAAAAATTAAATGATTTTTTAAGAATACATAATGCAGAGAGAGTATTAATATAAAGGGAAGTGATTATATCTTAACTTTTTAGAGACCTCAGCATAACTCTGGAGCGGACAAGAAAAGTGATAAAATTTTTCAGGTTTTAGTCAAAATACAAGATATTATCTTGGAATCAAGGGATTGGTTTTTAAGACGGTATCTGACCCTAATTATTCGTTCATGCGTTATGCTAAGCTCTCTTTTAAGTGTAAAAAAATGGTTTTAACCAGAATAGATGCAAACATTACCTGAAAAATTATATCTTGCAGCACAAGTTAGAGAGATGGATCGACTAAGCATTGAAGAGTATGGCATTGCTGGGATTGAGTTAATGCGCAGGGCAGGACAAGTGCTATTTGATATTATTCAAAAGTATTATTCAACACAATATCTTGTTGTTTTTTGCGGTGCGGGTAATAACGCAGGCGATGGTTATATGCTTGCAAAACTGGCGTTACAAGCAGGGTTTAAAGTTGATGTTTATTATTTAACTGATCCTGAAAAATTACAAGATGATGCGTTAATAGCGTATCAGGATTACCTTAAAGCCAAAGGTAGTGTGATGCCATTTAGTCCTGATATTGTATTCAATAAGGCCATTATTGTTGATGCTTTATTAGGTACTGGCTTAAATCGTGATGTCACTGGAAGTTATGCGGATGCTATAGACTTAATCAATGCTTCAAATAATGCTGTGTTATCTGTTGATATTCCTTCTGGATTGAATGCTGATACTGGGAGTCTGATGGCCAAGGCTGTTAAATCAAATCACACAGTAAGTTTTATCGGTTTAAAGCAAGGTATGTTTACTGGTATGGCTGCTGAATATCGTGGTGAAATAATTTATGCATCACTGGCTATTCCAGAACCGATTTTTCAACAGGTTAACAATAGTTCCCGCTTAATCAACGCATGCACTTTAGCAAAACGGCACCGATGTTCACATAAAGGAGATAATGGACATGTGCTTTTAATCGGCGGAGATGAAGGTTATTGCGGTGCTATAAGGCTGGCAGCTGAAGCAGCACTTCGTAGTGGTGCAGGTTTGGTAAGTATTGCAAGTAGAAAAAGCCACGCAGCCATGTTGAATAATGGTCGACCAGAATTAATGTGTCATGGCATAGAGACAGTTTCTGAATTAGATGTATTGCTGAACAAAGCGACTGTCATAGTTATTGGCCCTGGTTTAGGGCAATCTCAATGGGCTATTGATTTATTTAAACAAGCAATTAAAACGGATAAACCTTTAGTGTTAGATGCAGATGCACTTAATTTATTGGCAAAACATCATTACTATAAGCATCAGTGGGTCTTAACACCGCATCCTGGAGAAGCCGCTCGTTTATTACAAACCACTACTGGTAAAATTGCTAATGACCGGTTTTTATGTATTACACAGATACAAAAAAAATATGGTGGTGTAGCAATATTAAAAGGTGCAGGGACTTTAATTAGTGACGGTAAAGAGATTAAAATTTCAACAACAGGTAACCCCGGTATGGCAAGTGGTGGCATGGGGGATGTGTTGTCAGGAATGATCGCAGGGCTAATTGCGCAAGGCTTTGATTTAAGTAAAGTAGCCGCATCTGCTGTCTATCTGCATGGTAAAGCTGCTGATTTATCAGCACAGCAAGATGGAGAAGTAGGGATGGTAGCCAGTGATTTAATGCCTTTTATCAGAAAGTTGGTTAATCAATGAAAATAGAGTTATTTAACGAGCAAGAAACACAGCAATTAGGTGCTGAACTATGGAAAGTGTTACCTGAAAAATTTCTAGTCTTTTTAAACGGTGATTTAGGCACAGGAAAAACAACCTTAACCCGTGGTTTTTTAAGAGCAGCGGGGCATACAGGTGCGGTTAAAAGTCCTACTTATACTTTGGTAGAAGAATATGAATTAATAACAAGAAAGGTCTATCACTTTGATTTATATCGAGTTAAAGACCCTGAAGAGCTGGAATGGATGGGAATGCAAGATTATTTGGCAGAACAAAGTTTATGTTTTATAGAATGGCCGGAAAATGGAAAAGGTTTCTTGCCTACTGCGGACTTAGACATATCCATTTCCTGCAAAAATGGCAGTCGATTGCTTGAAATTAAAAATTTTTCCAATATTAATTTAAAACTACACTGGAAAAACAAAGGCATATTGCTATAATCTAAACTAGAATATCGTTTTGGTTATGTCCTCATGTTAAAAAATAAAAAAATCTTGATAACCCTCGGGCTGTTGTTGTTATCACTATCAGTTTATGCACAGCCGATCAGTGTCAATTCTTTACGGTACTGGACCGCACCTGACCACACACGCATGGTTTTTGATGTGACTAATACAGCAACACATCAAATCTTTTTAATAGATAAGCCTGCCCGTTTAGTTATTGATTTTCATAATGCAAAATTAAAGTCGCTATTAAAACAACCGCCTAAAGATCACCCTTTATTCAGTCGCGTTCGCAGTGCAACGCATAATAAAAAAGGTTTGCGTGTTGTGGTTGATTTAAAAGCAGAAGTCAATCCAAAAAGTTTCTCTCTAAATCCAAATAAAACCTATGGTCATCGCTTGGTTATTGATTTATATGATAAAACTTCAAAATCAAATAAATATTCAGCAAAAGCGGTAGACAGTAGCAAACAGGTAACAAAATCAGTCACTAGCAAAGCCCGAGATATTGTCATTGCCATTGATCCCGGTCATGGTGGGGAAGATCCTGGTGCACATGGGCCAAGAGGAACAAAAGAGAAAAAGGTTGTTTTTGATATTTCTAAAAGACTGGCTGCACTGATTAACAAAAAACCAGGGATGAAAGCCGTATTAGTGCGTAAGGGCGACTATTACATTAAGCTCAGAAAACGCATGGAAATAGCTCGGGCTGCGAAAGCACAGCTTTTTGTCTCTATCCATGCTGATGCATTTAAGAACCCAAAGGTCAAGGGTGCTTCTGTTTTTACTGTGTCTAAACGAGGTGCCTCAAGTGAGGCGGCAAGATGGTTGGCACAACATGAAAATGCAGCAGATTTGGTAGGTGGTGTTAAATTAGCGGATAAAGAAGATATGGTGGCTACCGTACTAATGGATTTATCGCAAAAGAACACTAAAGAAGTCAGTAGAAATATAGCTGGAAGGGTTTTGCGGAATTTTAAAAATATTGGTCATTTACATAGCCAAAACGTACAAAAAGCTGGATTCATGGTATTAAAATCACCTGATATTCCCTCTATTTTAGTAGAAACAGCATTTATATCTAATCCAGATGAAGAGAGAAAATTAAGAAGTGCTAAGCATCAGCAGAAAATGGCGAGGGCTATTTTTAAAGGTGTAGTGGACTATTTTAAGCAATACCCGCCCCCTAACACCTATTTTGCTTTAAACAATGCTAACAAGCATATTATTTCGCGCGGAGAAACCTTGTCGGGTATAGCTGATCAATATGGTGTAAGCATGAGGTCTATTAAAATAGCTAATGCTTTAGCGAGTAATAAGATTCAAATAGGACAGGTTTTAAAAATACCGAGGGGATGAGTACCAGACTCAAGACTCAAGACTCAAGACTCAAGACGAAAGACGAAAGACGAAAGACGAAAGACGAAAGACGAAAGACGAAAGACTAAAGACTAAAGACTAAAGACTAAAGACTAAAGACTAAAGACTAA
>QPIL01000020.1 GCA_003666325.1 Methylococcales symbiont of Iophon sp. n. MRB-2018 | reverse complement strand
AATACCCACTACTCAATAAAATCGAACTGCCTGCCGATGTCCGTAAGCTCGATAAAAAACAATTAAAAGATTTATCAGCAGAACTGCGTGACTTCCTAACCCACACAGTAAGTATTTCTGGTGGTCATTTTTCAGCGGGTTTAGGCACGGTAGAACTCACCGTAGCCTTGCATTATATTTTTAACACCCCTGAGGATCAATTAGTTTGGGATGTGGGGCATCAAGCTTATCCACATAAGATTTTAACGGGGCGAAAAGAACAAATGCTAACGATTCGTAGTAAGAATGGTATTTGTGCCTTCCCTGATCGTTCGGAAAGTGAATATGATGCCTTTGGTGTAGGGCATTCCAGCACCTCAATCAGTGCAGCACTGGGGATGGCTATTGCCTCTCAGTTACGCGGCGAAGATAAACGCATGGTCGCCATTATCGGCGATGGTAGCATTACTGGTGGCATGGCCTTTGAGGCAATGAATCATGCAGGCGCACTGGATGCTAACCTATTAGTCGTTTTGAATGACAATGATATGTCAATATCACCGCCTGTGGGAGCAATGAATAATTATTTTACCCGCGTGATTTCCAGTAAATTTTATTCTTCTATGCGTGCAGGAAGTAAAAAAGTATTAAGCCGCCGTATGCCCAGTGTATGGGATTTAGCGAGAAAAACAGAAGAGCATGTAAAAGGTATGATTGTCCCTGGCACTTTGTTTGAAGAACTGGGCTTTAATTATATTGGTCCGATTGATGGCCATGATGTCAATATGCTGGTTGATACTTTAGCCAATATTAAGGATTTATCAGGGCCTGTGTTTTTACATGTAGTGACTAAAAAAGGTAAAGGCTATGCTCCTGCAGAAAAAGATCCCTTGGCTTATCATGGTGTACCTGCCTTTGATCCTATGGAAGAATCTTTACCCAAGTCTGTGCCATCAAAACATCCCACTTATACCCAAGTTTTTGGCAATTGGTTATGCGATATGGCTGAACAAGACAAGCGTTTATTAGGTATTACTCCAGCAATGCGTGAAGGCTCAGGTTTAGTGGCATTTTCTGAGCGTTTTCCTGACCGTTATTTTGATGTAGCAATTGCTGAGCAACATGCGGTTACTTTGGCAGCGGGTCATGCTTGTCAGGGTGCTAAGCCAGTAGTAGCGATTTATTCAACCTTTTTACAACGTGCTTATGATCAATTGATTCATGATGTTGCTATTCAAAAATTGGATGTATTGTTTGCCTTGGACAGAGCGGGTCTTGTAGGCCCTGACGGGCCGACCCATGCAGGCAGTTTTGATTACAGTTATTTAGCCTGCATTCCTAATATGTTAATCATGGCTCCTGCCGATGAAAATGAGTGTCGGCAAATGTTAACCACAGGGTATCACTACAAAGGCCCTGCTTCTGTACGTTATCCTCGGGGAAAAGGTCCTGGTACAGTGGTGGCTAATAATTTATCCCAGTTAGAGATTGCTAAGTCTGAAATTCGTCACCAAGGTGGAGGTATTGCCATTCTGGCTTGGGGGAGCATGGTCACGCCAGCACTAGAAGCGGGTAAACAATTAACTGCTACAGTGATCAATATGCGTTTTGTTAAACCACTGGATGAGGGGATAATTTTGCAGATGGCTAAAAGCCATGATGTACTGGTGACGATTGAAGAAAATGTCTTATCTGGTGGTGCTGGTAGTTTAGTTAAT
>QPIL01000021.1 GCA_003666325.1 Methylococcales symbiont of Iophon sp. n. MRB-2018 | reverse complement strand
GCTGGAATGTTGCTGGAATAAAGGATATGAGCTTTATGTTCTCCGGTGCCAGTGCTTTTAATCAAGACATCGGTGGCTGGAATGTTGCTAGCGTAACGAATATGGAGAGCATATTCTCCGGTGCCAGTGCTTTTAATCAAAACATCAGTGGCTGGAATGTTGCTAGCGTAGTGACTATGTACTCCATGTTCTTCAATGCCAGTGCTTTTAATCAAGACATCGGTGGCTGGAATGTTGCTGGGGTAGTGACTATGCGCTCCATGTTCTTCGGTGCCAGTGCTTTTAATCAAGACATCGGCGACTGGAATGTTGCTAGCGTAACGTTTATGAACTTCATGTTCAATCGTGCCGATGCTTTTAACCAAAACCTCGGTCGCTGGTATGTTGATGAGACTGTTGATAATGATCAAGGAATGCTACAAACAGTAAACTCTAACTATGACGGCGTTAATAACTTAAACGTACTTAGCTTTAACTTTGTCGCCCAAAATAGTACTTTACGCAGTCAAAACCCAAGCTATGCGTTGGCAATTGGTGCTGCCGCTGAGGGTGCCGATAATGCAAGATTCAACCTTATATCAAATACCCTAAGCTTTAAATCAGGTATGGCAGCAGATGGCAGTTATACCGTGCGCATTGCCGTAGGCAACGCAGGCTTTGGCAGCAGTAACAGCATAGATTTAACAGTCGTTGTTGACGGCACCGACCCAACCGCCAACATACTCGACAGCTTTATTACCGTATGGCGGATGCCTGCGGATGGTCTGACCCTGACCTTCCCTAGTGAGGGCAGTTACACCATTGAGTGGGGCGATGGTACACCCGACAAGAGATTACCAGCAATAACCCTACCCATCCCTACGCCACTGCTGGCGACTACACAGTTACAGCCACAAACACCATCACCCGCTTTAACTTGAATAATGGCGCGGATAGAGAGAAATTAATAGACATACAGCAATGGGGAACTGCCGAGTGGACGACCATGGAGAGTGCATTTCGTGGCGCCAGCAATATGAACATGAGTGCAACCGATAGTCCAAACCTTGCTGGGGTAACGAATATGGCCGGCATGTTCAATGGTACCAGTGCTTTTAATCAAGACATCGGTAACTGGAATGTTGCTAGCGTAACGAGTATGTCCTTCATATTCAATCGTGCCAGTGCTTTTAATCAAGACATCGGTGGCTGGAATGTTGCTAGCGTAGAGAGTATGGAGCGCATGTTCTCCAATGCCAGTGCTTTTGATCAAGACATCGGCGACTGGAATGTTGCTAGCGTAACGAGTATGTTCGCCATGTTCAATGGTGCCAGTGCTTTTAATCAAGACATCGGTAGCTGGAATGTTGCTAGCGTAACGGAGATGTCCCTCATGTTCTCCAATGCCAATGCTTTTATCCAAAACCTCGGTCGTTGGTATGTTGATGAGACTGTTGATGATCTACAAACAGCAAACTCTGAGTATGACGGCGTTAATGACTTAAACGTACTTAGCTTTAACTTTGTCGCCCAAAATACTGTTTTAAGCGATCAAACCCCAACATACACACTGGCAACGGTGCCGCTGAGGGTAGCGATAATGCAAGATTCACCCTTGCATCAAATACCCTAAGTTTTAGGTCAGACAGTGCAACAGATGGCACTTATACCGTACGCATTGCCGTAGGCGGAGACTTTGGCAGCAGTAACAGCATAGATTTAACAATCGTTGTTGACGA
>QPIL01000022.1 GCA_003666325.1 Methylococcales symbiont of Iophon sp. n. MRB-2018 | reverse complement strand
TTGATTATAAACACTCAAGTGCAAGTCATCATTTAGGCGTATCTCATGATAAGTTAATAACGGATTATGATATTGGTGTTTTACAGAATGAATATCAAGATTACTTACAGTCTATGATAAGGCAAAAGCATATTGAAATCTTGCAAAGAAACACGCACAAAGGTTTACCCCCGAAACATATTAAAGGTTTACCCCCGTGCGGAGGTGATAATTTTATTAAAAATCTGAGTGATAAGATTGGTAGAGATTTGAGTTTTAAAGGAGTGGGTAGACCTAAAAAAGGGTAGCGTCCCCTTATTGAAAATAAAAATCAGTACAATTGCTCTAAGAATGGATCCAATTATGCCGGTCCAATTATGCAGGTCATATTTGAGATGTAAAAGACTTAAATGGGTATATTGGTGCTACTGCTTGTATAGTGGTCACATCATTTCTTCCTTACTATGAAAACACTAAAAATCGGCAAGCATTAGCAGGTGGGTTCATGGTAATATGCCTGATTATTCGTCAATGTACTTCTTTCCTAAATTAGCAGCATTTAATATTTCTTGGCACCAAAATTCAAAGAAGCGAATTGATAGTTATGTTGCCCTTAAAGGATGTTTAACTAAGCCAGCAATGGAGAATCATAAAATTAGGCATAGTGAAATATATGAGCCATATATACAATCAATCAAAATATAACAAAAAATTCCAGTCGACCGCTGGCAGCGCAGTTTGCTTTCAAAAGTCATTTTTTATCAAAGTTCAGTATGTTGCCAGAGTTCACCGAACATATTCCAGCGACCACTGAATTTGGCGTTAGGGGCTTAAATGACGATTGATCGAATAATTCATTTAACAGTAGGTATTGTGTTTTTTATAATATTCCTCAAGTTATCTAAATCACCAATTAATACAAGACTAATTATTGGCTTTATTGCTATGGCAATAGGCACATGGATGCCAGATTGGGACTTATTATTAGGTATTGGCTTTCATCGTAGTCCAATAACACATAGCGCACTTCCAGCATTATTGGTTGGCTGGCTAGTCTACAAAAGTAAATTACAACCTATTTTAATAATTGGTTTTTGTTTAGGGCTTTCGTCCCATTTAGCATGGGATATAGTTGCATACGGCAATGTCCAATGGATAAGTGGTGGCAATAATGATAGATTATTTTTATTTATCAATGCTCTAATATTAATAATTGTGGCTATTGTAATAAATAAAAAGCCCCTAACAAATCATTCAACTTGACCGTTTTATACGCCGCCACGTTCCACTCTGCTCTGTATAAAACGGCCAGTTAACTCAAGCGTTATGCCTCCAAAACTCATACATCGTTGTATAAACTCAATTACATACCAATTTTAAAGATAATACTGAGGAAAAATCACTCTGTGTCATCTCATCAGTAAAATAGTGAAGGTTTCTAAGCATTAGGTATAATAAAAAAACCAAGGGCAATCAATGGGAAATAAGGGGGAAATAAGGGGACGCTACCCTTTTTTAGGTCTACCTACCCCTTTAAAACTCAAATCTCTACCAATCTTATCACTCAGACTTTTAATAAAATTATCACCTCCGCACGGTAAACCTTTGTGCGTGTTTCTTTGCAAGATTTCAATATGTTTTTGCCTTATCATAGACTGTAAGTAATCTTGATATTCATTCTGTAAAACACCAATATCATAATCCGTTATTAACTTATCATGAGATACGCCTAAATGATGACTTGCACTTGAGTGTTTATAATCAA
>QPIL01000023.1 GCA_003666325.1 Methylococcales symbiont of Iophon sp. n. MRB-2018 | reverse complement strand
GCAGTGTAGGCAGTCGTGTCGCTGGCAAAGACTGGATCTAAGGTGGCTGTGGCTGTGGCTGTGGCTGTGGACAAGGCTAAGGTACTCAAGCTGGCAACGGTGTCATCGCGTGTATAACTTGGCTGATTATCGCCTGTGGGTGTGGTGGTAATTAAAGTGTTATCTGTCGTATCTACAATGTCCTGATCGTCAGAAAATGCTAGCGTTACAGTGCCGTTTAGCTCTGCTAGATCGCCGCCGGTAACGGTTAGCTGATACACAGCGTCTATGCCTGTAACAGTCAGTGTGGCAGTGGTGCCGCTAATCGTAAAGTCGCTAGCATCTACATTCAGTACATTTTTACTAAAAGTTAACGTCCAGATGAGTGTATCGGCACTGGTGGTTTCAGCAGTCGGCGAAGTGCGTACTATGCTGGTTACGGTTGGGGATGCGTCAACAACTATTATTAACTCTATGCTATTACTACTGCCAAAGTCTACGCTACTTACGGCAATGCGTACGCTATAAGTGCCATCTGCTACACCTGAATTAATGCTTAGGGTATTTGATGCAAGGGTGAAACTTGCATTATCCGTACCATTAGCGGCAGCACCGGTTGCCAGTGTGTATACTGGGGTTTGACCGAGTAAAACAGTATTTTGGGCGACAAAGTTAAAGTCAAGCACCTTTAAGTCATTAACGCCGTTATAGTCAGGGTTTACTGTTTGTAGCCTTCCTTGGGCATTATCAACAGTCTCATCAACATACCAACGACCGAGGTTTTGGTTAAAAGCATTGGCCTGGAAGAACATGCTGACCATAGTTGTTACGCTAGCAACATTCCAGCCACCGATGTCTTGATTAAAAACACTGGCATCGGCGAACATGGTGGACATATTCGTTACCCCAGCAACATCCCAGCCACCGATGTCTTGATTAAAAGCACTGGAGTTAAAGAACATGCTGGACATATTCGTTACCCCAGCAACATTCCAGCCGCCGATGTCTTGATTAAAAATACTGGCATCGGCGAACATGAAGGTCGTATTCGTTACTCCACCAAGGTTTGGACTATCACTTGCACTCATCGTCATCGTGCTGGCACCTTGAAATGCATTCGCCATGCTTGTCCAGTTGGCAGTTCCCCATTGCTGTATGTCTATTAATTTCCCTGCATCCGCATCATTATTCAAGTAAAAGCGGGTGATGGTATTTGTGGCTGTGACTGTGTAGTCGCCAGCAGTGTCGTAGGTATGGGGAGGGTTATTCTCTGTAACGGCTTCGGTATTACCATCGCCCCAATCAATGCTGTAATTGCCCTGACCGGGAAAGGTCAGAGTCAGATCACCCTCAGGCATCTGCCATACGGTATTAAATGAGTCGTGTGAGTCTGCCTGTGAGGCAGTGCTGAATAAAAAACCCGATGCCAGTAGCAGTAGCATGGGAGTAACAATAAGGTGGGGAATATTTGTTTTTAGCATTTTTTAACACTATATTTGTGTAATTGGCGAATTTAATCCAAGGAGGAGAAACACCAAGGAGGAGAAACACCAAGGAGGATAACAATATGGTAGAAAAACATAAGAGAAACTGTATAGTTTCACCACGTTATACCTGATTTAAAAACAATAAAAGGACAGCCCTGATAACATATTAAACTTTCACTACAAAGGAATTAATATGCCCCAAGGCTATCACACGAATGCAAAAACAAATCTGCATTCAAGAGGAATTATACAACAATCTAGTCTCAGTAATGTAGAGCCATCTAAACGCTTTGGAATAAATGAAAA
>QPIL01000024.1 GCA_003666325.1 Methylococcales symbiont of Iophon sp. n. MRB-2018 | reverse complement strand
TAATGTAATCTAGAACTCAGCTCATGGGCAACTTCCAGCTCTACTTCAAAGTGGAATATGCTTCATAAATCACCACTAGAGGCTGAAATTAACTTTTATCCCATGTCTGTCAGCCATTCCAAAGTTACAGCAGGTAAGGCCATGTGGCAGCCATTTTATTGCATTTGTGCAAGTGATGACCATTACCGACTCTAATTAAACAACCATGTTCAGTGCAAAGACCAGGCTGCTGTAAGTTAGCAAAGGATGTATAGACAGGACAACACTGTAGCTTGTGTTTACCTACTTGGTATGTACGGTCGCACAGGAAAAAAAAGAAAAAGAAAAAAAGAGGCAGTTATCTATCACCAGAAATTTGTAGCTAGGTTCGTTCTAGAATTAATTATTTTCTGTGAATAATTTACGAAATAACTGATTTATTATAGATTCACTTTCATAAATATATTTGTGGCAGACTTGAGCGATGGAAATAGATTTGGAATTTATACAAATTGCGCGCGATACACTCGCTATAGAAACCAAAGTGGTTAGACTCTTGTTTGGTTTCGACACATGCTCTGATAACCACTCATCGCTGATAAGCGCTAGCGGTGAAGGTAATTTCGAAACTGTTAAAAAACTACTCGACAGTTTTGCCTCCATTTTAGAGGACTCTGAGAAATTACCCAAATTGAATCTCCTACATTGTACAAAACGTCTTATTGTAGAGAAACAGTTGAAAAAAGTCTACGTAAACGAAAAGGATTCGTGCGGCCAGACGGCTCTGATGAAGGCCAGCAGTAATGGGTGTTTTAAAATCGTCGAGTTACTGGTAAAGTACGGTGCGTCCGCTATCTTAAAGGACATAGAAGGACATACGGCGATTATGTTGGCCTGTACGCACGGAAACGTTGAAATCGTCAAATACTTGGTGAAAGATCTGCTCTGTACGGAGGATCCCACAAACTTGGTGATGACTCTGCAGGTGGGCGCAGAATCTATCTGCATCCAAGAACTTACTAGTTACCAAGAATCGGTTGACTTGTTTGTAGACGTAAAGAACGATAGAGGCGACACTGCGCTGTCTCTGGCGTGTTTCAACCAGCACACTGATATCGTAGAGTTTCTGATAAATGTGGGTGTGAACGTAGATATACAAAACAACAACGGAGAAACTGCATTGATCAGAGCCTGCAAAGTAAACAACCTCGAAATTGTGAAACTTCTCAAATACTGCGGTGCAGACGTCTATATTAAATCCTTCGGCCAAATAGCTATTTGGTATGTGTGGAAAAAAGAGACGGAAATCATTCTCACCCTGTGTGATAAATTGGAGAAGACAGAGGAAGCGATAACCATGTGCACCTCCGAGTTGTGTAGTTCGTGTGCTGCAGGTAACGTTGAACTAGTCGAGTTTCTATTGCCCTTGTCCAATGTCAACGGAATAGATAAAAATGGCTGGACACCAATGCATCATGCTGCCTACCACAACCGTCCAGATGTCGTAAAAATCCTATTAGAGACGAATCAAGTTTGTTCTCCATGCAAGATTCCGACCCCCTTGATGGATGCAGCGTATAAAGGTCATATAGACGTAGTGGTGCTACTTGCCGACTCTGAATCTGTTTGTCAAATTACAGAGGACGGTGCAACTGCGTTTCTTTTTGCCTGTATTGGGGGCCATCTCGATATCGTACTGTATCTCGTCGAAAAGTCAGATGTTAGGGCAATGCGGTGTGACGGATTAACTCTGTTAAAGGTGGCCATCATTATCGCCGTATGTCCTTCTATGTCCTTTAAGATAGCGGACGCACCGTACTTTACCA
>QPIL01000114.1 GCA_003666325.1 Methylococcales symbiont of Iophon sp. n. MRB-2018 | reverse complement strand
TGGCGGTCAGCAGAGATTGTTCCAGACAATCTTACTGCATTTCCACCATCCTTGGCGGTCAGCAGAGATTGTTCCAGACAATCTTACTGCATTTCCACCATCCTTGGCGGTCAGCAGAGATTGTTCCTGACAATCTTACTGCATTTCCACCATCCTTGGCGGGCAAACGCACCCTACTTCTAGCCCCTACATGTCTTCGGGAATGACGTGTAGTAACAGAGGTTCCAGTTACTTTAGTCCTAAGTCCTAAGTCCTAAGTCTTGAGTCTTGAGTCTTGAGTCTTGAGTCCTGAGTCTTTTTAAGGGTTGACTAAATAGCCCGTCAATTACATATTGTGTTTTAAATGATTTCAAGAAATTAGTATGGCTATTATTTCGATGTTTTGAGCATAACGACTTAGCTAACAGGCGCGGTGCTTTTCCGCGTCCTAGTTGAGCGCCTTGTTAGGGCTGTTGTTGACCTGAAAACTGCTTGTTAAATATCATTAGGTATTCTTTAAATAAAAAGGTTCTATTTCGTTTATTCCCTGTTAATTCATGTAGCAAGCCATATTTAACAAAATCTTTTACTAATGCAGATGCGGTATTAGTATTTAAACTTAGTAAATTAGAAATAGATTTTATATTTGTTACTGGTGTTTGGTATAGGTATGTCATTAAATTTTGTGCATTTTTCTGTCTACGCGTACTAAAATGCGGCAATACTTCACGTTCTAATTTCTCTTTTAACGCGATGATGTCTTTAAATACTTGTATGGAACTTTCTGCCGTTTCACGTACGCCATATAAAAAGAAAACCAACCATTCCTTCATTTTATTTGATTCGCGTACGGCCATTAGCCGATCTACGTACTCAGTTTTATTGCGTTCAAAATAGTCGGATAAATATAAAGCAGGTTTATGCAATAAACCATGACTAGCTAGGTATAGCGCTATCATTAAACGCCCAAGCCTTCCATTACCATCTAAAAACGGGTGAATTGTTTCGAATTGATAATGAGCAATAGCAATTTTTATTAAATGAGGCACATGTATTTCACTATTATAAATAAATTTTTCTAAATCACCCATTAAGTCATTAACTTCATCTTGATGTGGTGGAATAAAAACAGCATTTTTTAAACTAACCCCAATCCAGTTCTGACTGTTACGGAATTCTCCAGGTTGTTTAGTTTTACCACGCACTCCTTGCATTAAAACTTTATGTGTATCACGAAGCAATCGATTAGAAAGCGGTAAAGTGTGTAATTGCTTAATTGCTTCATTTATGGCTTCAATATAATTTTGCACTTCTTCCCAATCGTCTTTTTTTTCTGGCTCAATATCGTTTTCGTCTAGTAGAGCTTCTTCCATATTAGTCCTAGTGCCTTCTATACGACTAGACTGTGTAGCTTCCTTTGTTATATACATGCGTATAAAAAAATCCACATCGGGAACGAGTTGGGAAAAAGCATTTAATTCACCTAATACTCTATCCGCATCGCTAAGTAGTTGCTGAATTTCACCATCCGAAATTTCCCAAGTTTGATTAATTCTGCTTGGCGAGAAACTTTTATACTTATATTGTTGTGTATACACACCAGAGGTGAATTCAAGAATATTCATATTTGTGTCAAATTAAGGCCGTGTTTTTGATATAAGAAATAACTTATGTCAGAAATATTGCTAACATTGAATTATATATCAAGTAACAGTATGGTTTTTGATATATGTAATTTTATATATCAGAAAAGCAAGTTGATAGTGGGGAGCCTAACGAGGCTGTAGAAATCCCCGTTTTTCTATAAAAACCTTTTTTTAAAAATATTGTTTAATATCAGCTAGTTAAAAATATGTTTTTTTGAGAATAACGCCTACTGTTAGGTTTTTCTACAGCTTAAACGCCAAATTCAGTGACCGCTGGCAGAAGCTCGATGCACTCTGACAACATACTGATTTAACACATAAAATGCAACCACAATGTAAACAGGATGTTTTGCAAGGAAACCACCAACAAAAAGAACAATGGGAACGGGACCCACTAGCGATTCATCGAACAAAAGGGGCTACATTAAAATTAAAAAAACTGTGGCTACAAAGGTATAATCCTTAACCTAATATAATGATTCACTTAGGCTACCCAGATGCGAGAATATAACCCAGACTCCGTTGCAAAAAAAGTCAGATATACTGCATCTGCTATCTATCTTTTAGTTTTAGCGTTTATTGTGGGGGGTAGCTATATTAATCAACAAGACTCGTCAATTGAAAATGTTGTTGAGGAGGATGAGATTATTTACAGAATGGATAAATAACTTGCTCCCCATTACCGCATTTAAAACAACAGAGATAAGCCGTGTTCATCCTACATAGCTCTAATAAAACAGAAAACTTGTTGGCACACTTGATAACAGTGATTGAAAACATGCCACTATCAAATCCGTTGACAGCAGAAACTTTTCTTATCCAAAGCCAAGGCATGGAGCGTTGGTTATCTCAGCAACTTGCCAGTCACTTTACTATATGGGCTAATTATCAGTTTTTATTTCCTAGTAAATTTTTTAGCAGCCTTGCCGCAAAAATAGACTCTCAGCTTAATGATAACTTCTTTGACAGAGAGGTTATGTTATGGCGATTTGAGAATTTACTGCGAGACTTAGATAAACATATATACCCTCAATTACACCATTATTTAAACGCAGAAAATGTAGCCTTAAAACGCTTTCAGTTATCCAGTCAACTGACACAGATGTTTGATCAATATCAAATAATGCGTCCTGATATGCTGGAACTTTGGCAAAAAGGACAGCTATTTTATGGTACTGATAATGAGCGATGGCAACGTGCATTATGGAGCCAAATTACCTCATCTATTGGCTATAAACATAGAGGTTCTTTGTGGCTGAATGTGATTAAAAAACTTAATCAGAGTAAAGAAGATGTCTACGCAACAAAACTGCCAGAACGCATTTTTGTTTTTGGATTAAATACCTTACCTCCCTTGTTTTTAGATTACCTACAAAGCCTGTCCAAACACTGTGATATTCATTTATTTTTACTCAATCCTGCACAAGGCTATTGGGCAGATTTAGCTAATAAAAAATATCTGGCTAACGATGATACACAAGGCCATCCTTTGTTATCTGCCTTGGGACAACAGGGCCGTGAATTTCAGCAAATGTTACTAGAGCAAGCCCACTTCAACCACCAACCCGAAAGTTATCAAGCAGCAGATGCCCAGAGTAATTTACAACAGTTACAAAATGATATTTTAAACAATCAAACCACCCCTCAACCTTTAATTAATGACAAAAGCATTAGCATTCATGCTTGTCATTCTAAAATGCGTGAGGTTGAAGTATTAAAAGACCAACTGCTAAACGCCCTAGAACAAGACAGTAGTCTGGAGTTGCGTGACATTGTAGTTATGGCACCCGATATACAACAATATGCACCTCTTATTTCAGCAGTATTCAATGACATTCAACATGCTATTGCTGATCGAAGTTTACGACTAAGCAATGGCGTTTTAGATAGTTTTATTCGATTTTTATCCCTTTCGCAAAGTCGCTTTGGATGGCAAAGTGTAATGGATTTACTGGAACAACCGTTGGTGTTACAGAAATTTTCTATTACTGAATCAGAGCTAGATCTGATTAAACATTGGGTTTCTCATACCCAAGTGCGTTGGGGCAAATCAGCCGCACATAAAAACCAATTAGGCTTACCTGAGTTTAGCCAAAACACCTGGCAAGCAACGTTAGATCGCTTATTAATGGGTTATGCCGTAGGAAATGATGATGGCTTTATTGATGGGGTTTTACCCTATCCAGAAATAGAAGGTATTTCAGCATTAGTATTAGGTCGTCTTAATGACTTTATTCAATTATTATTTAAAGCCAGTGAAGAATTAGGCCAAGAAAGCACATTATTACATTGGAGTCAGCGACTCTATTTTTATGCTAACCAATTACTATCAGCGAAAACATCAGAACAACAAAACCAGCAACAACAACTATACCAATTATTACAACAACTACAGGCACCGTCTCAATACCATACTGGAAAACTAACACTAGACGTTATCCTAGTCTGGCTAGAAAGTTGCATGTCTGAAAGTAAAACAGCCAATGGTTTTTTACGCGGTCAGCTCACTTTTTGTTCCATGTTACCGATGCGCTCCATCCCTTTTAAAGTGATTGCCTTATTGGGACTGAATGAAGCTGAATTTCCTAAAATAGACCGCTATCCTAGTTTTGATTTAATTGGTCAAAATTTTCGTAAAGGTGATCGCTCCCGAAGATCTGATGATCGCTATCAATTTTTAGAAATTATACTATCAGCCAGAAAACAATTGATTATCACCTTCATTGGACAATCTAATCGGCATGATACAGAAATACCGCCTTCAGTAGTCGTCAGTGAACTATTAGATGTCATGGAAAATTATTATCAAATAACAACGCTAGTCTGTAAACATCCTCTGCAAGCATTTAGCCCCCGTTATTTTATTGACCAGCCAGAGTTATTCAGCTATTCACAAAGTGATTGTAAAACAGCACAATCCTTACAAAAAAACCAGCCAATAAATGCGCATTGGTGGCAAGGAAAACTTAAAACCAAAGAAACAACCACAGTAGATATTAACGCCTTATTTGCTTTTTATCGTCAACCACAGCAATACTTTTTTCAACAACAATTAGGACTTCGTTTTACCGAGATTTCAAGCCAAACAGAAGAACGAGAACCCTTTTCAATTAACCCACTAGAGGCATACAGTATAAATCGGCAATGGATTGAACACCTAGTCACAGGGAAACAATTTTCTTTAAAAAAATTACAAGCACAAGGCCTGTGGCTTTCTGGGGCTACGGGTAAATTAGCCTTTCAACAACAGCAACAATCCATTGAGGAATTTGTTACCTTAATCAAACAACAAGAACTGGGACAAAGACAAGAAGATAGACAGCTTGACTGTATGGTAGGCGACTATCGTTTGATTGGTAAACTATCAAATATTCATCATCATGGAAGCCTGATTTATCGCTACAGCACATTAAAAGGCAAAGACTTTATGCTGGCATGGCTACACCATTTAATGATTAATCAAATACAAACACAAAACACCCATTTACTATCAACCAATGAAAATTTAATTTTTTCATCTAAAATGGCGCAAACAACCCATTTAAAACAATTAATTAAAATTTATATACAAGGCTTACAACAACCTAATGCATTTTTTACCGAAACATCATTTGCATATATCAAACAAAAAAGAAAACTTAAACAAAGTAGTCGAGCATCAAAACCTGCAATGAAAATGGCAGAAGAAATGTTGTTAAAAGAAGTAGATTACGATAGATATATGCAGCAACTTTATCAAACTTATAAAAACCTTGAAACCTTAACGGAGATACTTGGGGACGATTTTGAAGAACAATGCAAAAACCTACTATTACCTGTTTGGGAATCCATTCAAGGCAGTCACAATCCTTAAAAAAATCGCTAGTAACCGATAATTTACCAGCCGACACAGACCAGCAATAAGATAATATCTACCAGAAAATAAACCAAAAACATGCAGATATTGATCTTTGAAAAGGGTATTAAATGCCGTCATTACTAAAACCAAACCACTGATCAAGAACGGAATGAACCTCATCAATACCTGTTTTCTTTAACGACGAAAATAATTGCAACGACACGAAAACATCAATTTCTGACAACTCCCTTTGTACCTTTAACAAAGTGTTTTTAGCAGCGCCAAAATTTAACTTATCAGCCTTAGTTAATAAAATATGTAAAGGCAGACGAGAATGCTCACACCATTCAATCATTTGCATGTCAAAATCAGTCAGAGGATGTCTAACATCCATCACCAATACAATGCCACACAGAGCCTTGCGCTTATGTAAATAACTCTCCATCATTTGATGCCATAGTTTTTTAACACTCAAAGGTACTTTTGCATAACCATACCCCGGCAAATCAACAAACTTTCGCTCATCATCAATTTCAAAAAAATTAAGTAATTGTGTTCTCCCAGGGGTTTTACTAATTCGCGCCAAAGATTTTTGCCGAGTCAAGGTATTAATTGCACTGGATTTTCCAGCATTTGAACGCCCAGCAAAAGCAATCTCTTTACCTTTATCTTCTGGTGCATCAATCAGTTTAGGCGCACTACTGATAAACTTAGCTTGCTGATAAACTGGATTCATCGTTCTCTCGCGAGTAAAATTCAGTTATTATATACTTCAACATGGTTAGGGTTGAGTAATTAATGCTAACTAATCGCTAAATATACCAACTCCCAAGGGGAATATGATGCTCAAAAAACTACTTGTTTTTCCATTGACACTCGCAATTTTAATAACGCCAGCATTGGTTCAGGCAAAAGGTAGTATTTCAGCAGGAAAAGAAAAAACAGCTAACTGTGCAAACTGTCATGGAGAAAATGGTAATAGCGTGGTGGCTACATTTCCAAAACTTGCTGGACAACATGAGGGCTATCTATATAGACAGTTAAAAGATTTTAAAGACGGAGAAAGAAATGCACCCATGATGGCAGCATTAGCCATGGCTTTGGATGATCAATCCATGCAAGATATATCCGCTTATTATGCATCTCAAACCATTTCAGCCAACCTACCCCCCGTTATATTTTCTGACGATGACGATGATGACGACGAAGAAGCTACTGCCGAAAAGAACGCAGAAGAAGTTAAAGAATTACTGCTATTAGGCGCTAATTTATATCGCAATGGTAATTTAAAATCTAAAGTTTCTGCTTGTATTGCCTGTCACGGCCCAAAAGCAGAAGGCAATAAACCCTCATCATTTCCATCAATCAAAAGCCAGCATTCAGATTATATAATTAAAGCATTGACTGACTTTAAAAAAGGAAATCGAAGTAATCTACCAGATAATATGATGCATTTGATTGCTAAAAAAATGACCGAGAAAGAAATCAAAGCAGTTGCTTTTTATATATCAATGATGAAGTAAATTGCCGAAAAAAATGGGGACAGGCTACTTTTTAAGAAAGCCTGTCCCCATTATTCTAAAAAACGTACCCCGTATGGGGTTTATAGCCTAAAACAAAGGCACGAAGTCAAAAAAAACCGTATTCCACTACGTTTTATACAAGCTACAATTTGTAAAACACCCACCTAAGCAAAACCGTTAAAACACCACTTTTTTTAAATCCATTATTATCTACGGAGACCTATAAAATGTTTAAAAACATAGCATTTTTCATATTATTTTCATTATCAGCAACTTTACATGCTGAGTCACTGGGTTACGAAACCTTAACACCCGCCCACCCCACTCAAAATCAAGACAAAATAGAAATTATAGAGTTTTTTTGGTATGGCTGTCCTCATTGTTATAGCTTTGAATATGAACTGGCAGAATGGATAAAAACCATGCCTGAAAATGTTGAATTTATCCGCCAACCCGCAATATTTGGTAACTTATGGGGCAAACATGCAAAAGCTTATTTTGTAGCCGAAGCATTGGGTGTGGTTGATAAAATTCATGCTGATTTCTTTGATGCCATTCAAAATAAAAAACAAAAACTAAGCAGTGAAGATCAAATAGCTGAATTTTTTATTGCCCACGGCGTAGATGAAACAGCATTCCACAACTCTTTTAATTCTTTTTTAGTCGATGCTAAATTACGTCAAGCCAAAGCTATGGCTCCACGATATGGTATTACAGGCGTTCCTGCCATTGTTATTAATGGAAAATATAAAACCAATGGGCCTTTAGCAGGCTCACATAAAAAGATAATTGAAGTTATGAAACAGTTAATTGAAGAAGAAAGTCAGCTTAAATGAAAAAATGGGGAGAGGTTTCCGAAATATCAACAACTTCATTAATATGATTTACTTACCTAGTGGAAAACTAAAATTTAATTACCCACTCTATTCAACATAGACCCAATAATAATGTGTTATATTGTGTACATTGTAATATATTTTGGATGTAACTTTAAATAAGGTAAAAATTATGACCACCACCATGACGATTAGGCTAGATGAAACTTTGAAGAATCGCTTAAATAAACTAGCAGCTATATCCAACAGAACAAAGTCTTTTCTTGCCGTAGATGCGATAGAAAAATATATAGCATTAAATGAATGGCAAATGAACGAAATTAAAGAAGCTTTAATTGAGGTTGAAAACGGTGATTTTGCCAATAAAAAACAAATAGATGGTGTCTTCAATAAATGGTCATAGCAA
The DNA here is from genome assembly GCA_003666325.1 of Methylococcales symbiont of Iophon sp. n. MRB-2018. Lineage (GTDB taxonomy): Bacteria > Pseudomonadota > Gammaproteobacteria > Methylococcales > Methylomonadaceae > QPIN01. The sequence continues at coordinate 52,294 of QPIL01000114.1, read as the reverse complement.
GGAACACTAACAAAACATGACATCTCTAAATATCCGCTGGTTAAACAAAGCCTTAATAAACCTAGATGATGAAGCGCAGCACATAGCGACCGACTCTTTACCCGCAGCCAAAAAAATGGTTCAAAAAATTCGTATAACGGTTGAGTTATTGGGAAATAACCCATCATTAGGTCGCCCAGGAAGAATCACAGGCACAAGAGAATTAATAATTGATAATTTACCCTATATCATTCCCTATAGAGTACATAACCGTAATATAGAAATATTGCGAGTATTTCACACATCAAGAAAATTACCGAGTCGCTGGTAAATTATTCCCTATACGGTGAGTTAGAGTGGTTACATAATGGAACAATTAACAGATTTAAAAGCAATTTTACACTCCAAACGAGCCAATATCTACTATCTGGATAAATGCCGAGTCATGCAAAAAGATGGTCGAGTATTATACTTAACCGAAGCCGATGCCGAAAAACAGTATTGGAATATCCCAATAGCAAACACCACCTGCATATTACTAGGAACAGGCACATCAATAACCCAAGCTGCGGTAAGAATGTTAGCACAAGCAGGAGTGTTAATAGGTTTTAGCGGCAGTGGCGGCACCCCCTTAATCGCCGCCAATGAAATAGAATGGCTATCACCACAAAGCGAATATCGCCCCACAGAATATATACAAGCATGGATGTCATTTTGGTTTGAAGAAGACAAACGCCTAAAAGTAGCCAAACAATTCCAACTATGGCGAATCGACTACATGCAGACGGTATGGAATAAGGATAAAGATCTTCGTGCTGAAGGTTTTCAAGCAGATAATGAATTGCTTACACAATTCGCACTTAAAATAAACAATGCCAACACCGTTAACAAGTTACTTACTGATGAAATGGCACTCACCAAAAATTTATATCGAATAGCTGCCACAAATACCAAAATGGCTGGCTTTACCCGCAGGCGCGATACCAATGATGATGCCAATGCCTTTTTAAATCATGGCAACTATCTAGCTTATGGCCTAGCTGCCACCACACTTTGGGTGTTAGGTATCCCACACGGCTTTGCAGTAATGCACGGTAAAACCCGCCGAGGCGCACTGGTGTTTGATGTCGCCGATTTAATAAAAGACACCCTCATACTTCCATGGGCATTTATCTGCGCCAAAGAAGGTGCAACAGAACAAGAATTTCGCCAGCAATGCCTACAAAACTTCACCCAACACAAAGCGCTAGACTTTATGTTTGACAGTATCAAACAAATCTGTGCCGAAGCAGACCAATTATGATGGTCACCCTCGTATCCCAATGCGAGAAAAAAGCCCTTAACAGAACAAGGCGCGTACTAGATGCCTTCGCAGGCCGCATAGGCAACAACACATGGCAAACCGTGATAACAGCAGAAGGCTTGCAAGCGGTTAAGAAATTATTAAGAAAAACAGCCAGTAAAAATACGGCAGTGAGTTGTCATTGGATTAGAAGCCGTAGTCGGAGTGAGCTTTTATGGGTGGTGGGTCAGCAAGATAAATTTAATGGTGAGGGGGTGGTGCAGGTGAATTATACACTTCAAGAAAGATTTATAGGGGAAACATCAAATATACTCACCACAGAAATTATTGCATCAGCCGCAGCAATCGCAGGTCTTTTTCACGACTTTGGCAAGGCGAATATTTTATTACTCAATAAAAATTATCAAGCATTAGAGGGCAATACACCTTGTTTTCAAATGTAAGTGGTGCACTTATTATGCGAATCTAGGAAATTAGAAAAAGCTAAGGTAGCCAAGAATAAAAAACAACACGAATTTTACAACTTAGAATAGATGCACCAGCAACAGAGATTAGAGGCTGGATAGAGAAATCACAATAAAAATTTAACTGTAAAAACAATCAAAGCAACCCATGTTTTAAAATTTACCCATACTTCCATGGGCATTTATCTGTGCCAAAGAAGGTGCAACAGAACAAGAATTTCGCCAACAATGCCTACAAAACTTCACCCAACACAAAGCGCTAGACTTTATGTTTGAGCAAGTAAAAATCATCGCCTTACAAGGTGATAAATAATAATATGTTATATTGTGTACATTGTAATATATTTTGGATGTAACTTTAAATAAGGTAAAAATTATGACCACCACCATGACGATTAGACTAGATGAAACTTTGAAGAATCGCTTAAATAAACTAGCGGCTATATCCAACAGAACAAAGTCTTTTCTTGCCGTAGATGCGATAGAAAAATATATAGCATTAAATGAATGGCAAATGAACGAAATTAAAGAAGCTTTAATTGAGGTTGAAAACGGTGATTTTGCCAATAAAAAACAAATAGATGGTGTCTTCAATAAATGGTCATAGCAAGGAACACTAACAAAACATGACATCTCTAAATATCCGCTGGTTAAACAAAGCCTTAATAAACCTAGATGATGAAGCGCAGCACATAGCGACCGACTCTTTACCCGCAGCCAAAAAAATGGTTCAAAAAATTCGTATAACGGTTGAGTTATTGGGAAATAACCCATCATTAGGTCGCTCAGGAAGAATCACAGGCACAAGAGAATTAATAATTGATAATTTACCCTATATCATTCCCTATAGAGTACATAACCGTAATATAGAAATATTGCGAGTATTTCACACATCAAGAAAATTACCGAGTCGCTGGTAAATTATTATGATGGTCACCTTAGTATCCCAATGCGAGAAAAAAGCCCTTAACAGAACAAGGCGCGTACTAGATGCCTTCGCCAGCCGCATAGGCAACAACACATGGCAAACTGTGATAACAGCAGAAGGCTTGCAAGCGGTTAAGAAATTATTCCTGCAAGAATAACATGGAAGCATTTAAAGTTACTCTTTATACGGTGAGTTAAAGTAGTTATATAATAAGCTTTATAATTATACGCAAAATATATTTTAAATAAATTCAAGGCTTAAATAATGGAACCACTAGATTACAATAACTTTACAAACCTATATTCATTATCAAAAACACTTCGTTTTGAATTAAAGCCCATTGGAGAAACGGCAGATTATATTGAAGACTTTAAATCTCAGAATTTGAAAGATTTTGTGACGGAAGATCAGCAACGTGCAGAAGATTATAAAGCCATAAAAGAGTTAATTGATGATTATCATCGTGCTTATATTGAAGACAAACTTAGCTCACCTGTTGACCCTAAAACAGGTGAAATGTGGATCAACCCCCAAGATCTTGAATATGCCTATTCTCATTATGAGAATCTAAAACAAGATCAAAAAGACCCAAAAAATAGGAAGCTATGGGAATACACACAAACAGCGTTAAGAAAAAAACTGGTCAAATCTTTTGCTGGCAATAGTGATTTGTTTAAAAAAGAGCTAATTAATCGCGATCTACCCAACTGGCTTGAACAAAAAGGAAAATGGGAAGAACACAAAGCAACCATTGAGAGTTTTAAAAAATTTACCACTTACTTTTCTGGTTTTCATGAAAACCGTAAAAACATGTACAGTAATGAAGAGCAACCTACAGCCATCGCCTATCGCTTAATCAATGAAAATCTGCCACGCTTTTTTAACAACTATATTCAGTATAAAAAGATGGTAGATGAATATAAAGATTTAAAATTAACAGCCACTCCTGCCTTGCTTGAAAAAATGAGAGTTGAGAGTTTAGATGAAATTTTCAAACCACGTTATTTTATAAACCTATTTACACAAACAGGCATAGATAATTATCAACAACTTTTAGGTGGAAAAACAGAAGAAACAGGCGAAAAAGAGCAGGGGCTTAATGAACAAGTCAATTTATTTAAACAACAAATTCAAAAACAAGCTAAAGAACATGCAAAAAAAAGTGGTGAAAAGGCCACAAAGATTTATGACTTGTCAGGCTTTACTGGTTTGTATAAGCAAATACTCAGTGATAGAGAAACCACCTCTTTTATTCCAGAAGCATTTGACGATGATAAACGCCTACTCATCACCTTGGCAGAACATATTGAAAATGTAACAAAAAATAATGGGCTGTTAAATAAACTGGAAGAAGCAATTGCACAACTTGCATCAACGGATTTACAGCGTGTTTATATAAAATCGGTAGGACTAACAGCTATTTCACAAAACCTATTTCACAGGTACCAAATAATCAACTTGGCACTTAAGTATTATGCTAAAAAGGAGCTGAGCGCAAAAGACTGTGAAATTTATTTAGGGCAAAAAGCATTCAGCATTGCAGAATTAGATGAAAAGCTAATTTCTTACATACAAAGCCTTGAAGATAACGATCCATTGCATGAACAATTGAAAAAACTGACAATGCCACAACATCCACTTCAAGGGTATTTGTTGGAAGCAGTCAAATTAGCTCAAACTAAGCAAGATAACAGACCTGAACTGAATGATGCCATTAGCGAAGTTAAACAATTACTCTCATTAGATGAACTGAGTAAAAATCGCAAAACTCCTGTAAAAGAGGGTGAAAATGGCGGTGTAGGTTTCAGGCAAGTACAAAAAATAAAGGGAATGCTAGATGGTTTTATGGCAGTATCAGATGCAGTCAAACCCTTGCATTTAGTTGATGGACGCAACCATATTGATATGCCCGATATGGATGCGGGTTTCTATGGGGGGTTCTCAGAAGCCTATAATAACTATACAGAAGCAACGATCACCTTATACAACAAAACCCGTAATCACCTGACTAAAAAGCCATTTTCAACCGACAAAATTAAAGTGAATTTTGGTACTCCAACCTTATTGAATGGTTGGGATGTAAATAAAGAAACTGATAACTCCTCTATTTTATTTGAAAAAGACGGGCTTTATTACCTTGGAATTATGCACCCAAAGCATAAACACCTATTTAATTACACTAAAGGGATTGATGATGCAGGTAATGACAAAAAGCTAAAAACTAAAGATACGCTGAATAAAAAAGTCACAGAAACAGATATAGGCGGCTATAGAAAAATTGTTTACAAACTATTGCCAGGTGCTAATAAAATGCTTCCTAAAGTGTTTTTCTCAAATAAGCGAATAGATTATTTTTCTCCATCTTCTGAGGTAAGAAAAATTCGTAATACTGCCTCGCACAGCATAAACGGCACCCCACGACCAGGCTTTAATAAGGAAGATTTTAGTCTAGAGGACTGCCATACCATGATTGATTTTTTCAAGGTCAGCATCAAAAAACATCCCGAATGGACAGAGTTTAATTTTCAGTTTTCAGACACCAATAGTTACGAAGACTTGAGTGGGTTTTATCGTGAGGTTGAGTCTCAGGGTTATCGCATGGACTTTCACAAAATAAAAGAAAGCTATATAAATGAATGTATTGAAGCAGGTAAGCTTTTTCTATTCCAAATCTACAATAAAGATTTTTCACCCTACAGCAAAGGCAATCCCAACCTGCATACGCTTTACTGGAAAGGATTATTTGAAGCTGAAAACCTAAAAGATGTAGTGTTAAAACTTAATGGCGAAGCTGAAATTTTTTATCGCAAGCACTCCATTAAACGCAAAGATATTATTACTCATACCGCAAACGAAGCTATTGCTAATAAAAACAGTGAAAACCCTAAAAAAGAAAGTACCTTTGCCTATGATATTGTTAAAGACAAACGCTACACAAAAGACAAATTTCAACTTCATGTGCCGATAACACTTAATTTTAAAGCACAAAGTGTTTCTCGTTTTAACGATCATGTTAACAAAGCATTACAAGGTAATAGCGGTACACATATTATTGGCATTGATCGTGGTGAAAGACATTTACTGTACTACACAGTGATTAACGATAAAGGTGAAATTATTGAACAAAACACACTTAATAGCATCAGCACAGATCAAGGATACGCAGTTGATTATCAGCAAAAACTCCATACCAAAGAAAAACAACGAGATGTCGCCAGAAAGTCATGGGGAAGTGTTGAAGATATAAAAGAACTTAAAGAAGGCTATCTATCTCATGTGGTGCATAAGCTGGCAGAACTTATTATTAAGTACAATGCCATTATTTGTCTTGAAGATCTGAATTTTGGTTTTAAGCGTGGACGTTTTCATGTTGAAAAACAAGTGTATCAAAAATTTGAAAAAGCGCTGATTGTTAAACTCAATTATCTTGTTTTTAAGCAGAATGAAGCAACTAAACCCGGTGGTTACCTTAATGCTTATCAGCTAACCGCACCATTCATCAGTTTCGATAAGCTAGGTAAGCAATCAGGCATTTTATTTTATGTGCAAGCAGCTTATACCTCTAAAATTGATCCAGCCACAGGCTTTATTAACTTTCTTTATACTCAATATCAAAGTCTAGCCAAATCAAAACAGTTTTTTGAAGCCTTTGAAAGCATTAATTTTAATAGCAACAAAAACTATTTTGAATTTTCTTTTGATTACAATAATTTTAATGTCAGACAAAATTTAAAAGACTATCAAACAAAATGGATTGCCTGTACACATGGTGATGTACGCTACTCAAATAAACGCAATCAGCAAGGACAATGGGAAACAATATCAATTAATGTAACCGAACAATTAAAAGCATTATTTAATGAAGCATCCATTAGCTATCAAAATGGACAAGATTTAAAACAAGCTCTTGCATCAGCAAAAAACACCCGTTTTTATAAAAGTCTTTATTGGTTAATAAAACTCACGCTGTCATTGCGCCATAGTGTAACGGGAACAGATGAAGACTTTATCCTCTCACCCATAGCTGATAAGAATGGGGTGTTTTTTGACAGCCGTAATGCAACAAAGCAACAGCCTAAAGATGCCGATGCCAATGGTGCTTATAACATTGCACTCAAAGGTTTATGGAATTTACAACAAATTAAACAATGGGATGGTGAAGAGAATTTAAAGCTGGCTATGAAAAATGAAGATTGGTTTAAGTTTATTAATGATTGGCATAATAAGTAAGGCCAGAAAATATGGAACCTTATATGCCTATTTCATACCTAAATGACTTTATCTTTTGCCCCAGATCAATTTATTTTCATCAGTTATATGGTCGGGTATCCAAGCGTTTGTATCACACAACAGATCAAACCAAAGGTTTGGCTGCACATAAAACGGTCGATAATCAAAACTACAGTACATCAAAAGCCATATTACAAGGCATGGAAGTGTTTAGCGAAAAATATAATATAGGCGGCAAAATTGATACCTTTGATCAAGCTAAATCATTATTGGTCGAGCGTAAAAAAAAGATCAAAGTTATTTATGACGGCTATATTTATCAACTTTATGCACAATATCACTGCTTAATAGAAATGGGTTATCAGGTCAAATCCATCAAGCTGTATAGCATGGACGACAATAAAAGCTATCCGATTAAAAAACCAGAAGAAGATCTAGAACGGCAGCAAGGATTTGATGATTTAGTGGCTAAAATCCGTAGTTTTGATTTAACAGCTTCATTCACTGCCAATAAAAATAAATGCCAACATTGTATTTATAACAATCTTTGTGATGCATCATTATGCTAAGTGCTCCCGATTTTAAACAAAAGAAAATCATAGTCGCGTTATTAAGCTATGACGAAAAAATGAGTTTTAAAAATGACAATATTGTTATCACCGATAAAACAGGAATAAAACATCAATCGAGCTGTTACCGCCTGTTTGCCGTATTTATTGTCGGGCATGCCACAATAACAACAGGCTTATTGCAACGCGCCAAAAAATTTGGATTCAGTATTGTATTATTGAGTCATGGTCTCATTCCTTATGGCAGTTGGTTAGCAAAAGCAGAAGGCAATGTGCTATTACGAAAAAAACAATATAGCTATCAAGGGATGGATATTGCCCAACACATAGTACACAATAAAATAGACCAACAAATTAAGGCGTTAAAGCACCTAAGAACCAAAACAGCCCCATTAAAACAAGCCATCAATCAACTGCTTGAATATCAAAACAGACTGCCTAATGCTACATTAGACATGCATGAAATATTAGGAATAGAAGGTATCGCATCGCGCGTCTATTTCACTCAAATGTTTAACGAAATGCAATGGAAAGGACGCAAACCTAGAGCCAAACAAGACATCACCAATTTATTGCTCGACATTGGTTATACACAACTGTTTCATTTTATAGATGCACTACTAAATTTATATGGTTTTGATACTTATCAAGGCGTATATCACCAACTATTTTACCAGCGTAAATCACTGGTATGCGACTTAGTTGAACCGTTTCGTATCATTATTGATAAACGTGTTAGAAAAGCATACAAACTGGGACAAATACACGAAGAAGATTTTAGTTTTATCAATGGACAATACCGACTATTCGGAAAACAAAGCCAGCTTTATACTACTTTTCTTCTCAAATCATTACTGAATCATAAGGCTGAAATATTTCTTTATGTGCAAAGTTATTACCGAGCTTTTATGCAAAATAAGCCAATGGAAAAATATCCCATCTTTGTGGGTGAAGGATAATGCTAATTATTGCCTATGATATTAGCGATAATAAGCTACGAACTCGCTTTTCAAAATTTTTATCCAAATTTGGTTATCGTTTGCAGTACTCCATCTTTGAAATAAAAAATAGCACACGCATACTATCAATTGTAGAGGCTGAAATAAAAGCCGACTTTGAATCTGAATTTGAACAAACAGACAGCATTATTATTTTTAATTTAAGCAAGCAATGCCACATAACAAAATATGGCTATGCCAAAAATGATGATGAAGATTTAATTATTATTTAGTATAATAATCGGCGTCAGATAAACAAATTTCAAACCTAGGTCTTAATAGAAGTTAAAATGAATAAATCGTTCATAAACAACCTATTTTCAGGTAAACACAATGCTAAGTCATTGATTTTTAGCTCTGTTGAGCAATTACCTGTCTAAGACTGACATTAAATTTCTACTGTTGTAGATTACACGATATGCTTTACTAAACTTGTTGTCTAAGACTGACATTAAATTTCTACTGTTGTAGATTCAGTGATTGCAATTTGACCTGCTAGTAGTCTAAGACTGACATTAAATTTCTACTGTTGTAGATTCTTATAGAGAGTTAATCGAAATGATGTCTAAGACTGACATTAAATTTCTACTGTTGTAGATTCAACTGTTCACTATTCTTTATTTTTCGTCTAAGACTGACATTAAATTTCTACTGTTGTAGATTACACGATATGCTGTAATAAACTTGTGTCTAAGACTGACATTAAATTTCTACTGTTGTAGATTTTTTATCTTGGCGATGTAATTTCGTGGGTCTAAGACTGACATTAAATTTCTACTGTTGTAGATAAGAGCAAATTTGCCCTTATTTCATTTGTCTAAGACTGACATTAAATTTCTACTGTTGTAGATGTAATGTAACGTATATGGGATTCATGTTGTCTAAGACTGACATTAAATTTCTACTGTTGTAGATCTTGTTATTACGCTGATAGGCTCTCCACGTCTAAGACTGACATTAAATTTCTACTGTTGTAGATATGTCGATATTGTTGCGGTTCGAAAAAGCGTCTAAGACTGACATTAAATTTCTACTGTTGTAGATACAAATTGGTGCAGGAATTGGAGAAGTCTAAGACTGACATTAAATTTCTACTGTTGTAGATGAGACGACACTCCCAGCATCGCAGGAGTCTAAGACTGACATTAAATTTCTACTGTTGTAGATTAAGTGAAGCGAGGAAACACCATTATAGTCTAAGACTGACATTAAATTTCTACTGTTGTAGATTTAACAAGAGTCATATAAGGGGGCAGTCTAAGACTGACATTAAATTTCTACTGTTGTAGATATCTTGGAAACAGCCTCCCTATTTTTATTGTCTAAGACTGACATTAAATTTCTACTGTTGTAGATAACACGTTTTTTGCTTACGATTTAATTAGGTCTAAGACTGACATTAAATTTCTACTGTTGTAGATAATGAACTTAACCGAATTGCAAAAAGTCTAAGACTGACATTAAATTTCTACTGTTGTAGATTTGAGGGGTGAAATAGCAATGTTAAAAGTCTAAGACTGACATTAAATTTCTACTGTTGTAGATATAACCCAGTGCCATTAACAGAAAGTTTCTCTGTCTAAGACTGACATTAAATTTCTACTGTTGTAGATCTCACCGAGAGCCTTGGATATTGCAAGTCTAAGACTGACATTAAATTTCTACTGTTGTAGATTGTATAGTTCTACTTTGGCCCTAGCAACGTCTAAGACTGACATTAAATTTCTACTGTTGTAGATATTTGACTAAGTTAGATACTCAGAATGTCTAAGACTGACATTAAATTTCTACTGTTGTAGATATTAGCAATTTCGCTCTTATTTCGTTTGGTCTAAGACTGACATTAAATTTCTACTGTTGTAGATATTAGCAATTTCGCTCTTATTTCGTTTGGTCTAAGACTGACATTAAATTTCTACTGTTGTAGATTAATCAAGTTAAGTATTTCGCTTAACTGTCTAAGACTGACATTAAATTTCTACTGTTGTAGATAAAACAGAGCTTAATGGAGACTCTATTGTCTAAGACTGACATTAAATTTCTACTGTTGTAGATGTGTGATTAGATGCTAAGTACCTGAGTTGTCTAAGACTGACATTAAATTTCTACTGTTGTAGATATCTGACACTGCTAGACACTAAGAATGTCTAAGACTGACATTAAATTTCTACTGTTGTAGATATACAAATCTTGCATACTCATAAGAATAAGTCTAAGACTGACATTAAATTTCTACTGTTGTAGATACCTGCCAGAAACGGTTTCTCTAATGTCTAAGACTGACATTAAATTTCTACTGTTGTAGATGTGTATACTTCAAATCAAGTTAAGTATCTGTCTAAGACTGACATTAAATTTCTACTGTTGTAGATGACTGTTCACTATTTTTTATTTTTCCATGTCTAAGACTGACATTAAATTTCTACTGTTGTAGATATTGACTTATATGCAGTAGCAAAACATGTCTAAGACTGACATTAAATTTCTACTGTTGTAGATAATATAGTTTATCATCTACAAAACAGGTCTAAGACTGACATTAAATTTCTACTGTTGTAGATTGAAGCGGTTGCGTCGTTCTATTGAGCCGTCTAAGACTGACATTAAATTTCTACTGTTGTAGATGACTCAAGGCAACACTCAACAATTCTGCGCTGTCTAAGACTGACATTAAATTTCTACTGTTGTAGATATTGTGCATTTGTTCAAGTTTAACTTTGTCTAAGACTGACATTAAATTTCTACTGTTGTAGATATTGTCTTTTAGATTGCATGTCGCAGTCGTCTAAGACTGACATTAAATTTCTACTGTTGTAGATAACGCTCGCTATTAGAGTTGCTCGAATGTCTAAGACTGACATTAAATTTCTACTGTTGTAGATGCATATTTTACGCAGAATGCTAGTGTCGGTCTAAGACTGACATTAAATTTCTACTGTTGTAGATGGCAATAATATAGTCTTATATTGCCGAAGTCTAAGACTGACATTAAATTTCTACTGTTGTAGATAGTGCTTGCATGTTCTGCGCTTATTGATGTCTAAGACTGACATTAAATTTCTACTGTTGTAGATGTTCAGAGCAATGAGCTTGTCCTTAGCCGTCTAAGACTGACATTAAATTTCTACTGTTGTAGATCTTTATTTTTATGCTTAAAAAATAGGGTGGTCTAAGACTGACATTAAATTTCTACTGTTGTAGATTGATGTATCTAACTGTGTTAGATCATATGTCTAAGACTGACATTAAATTTCTACTGTTGTAGATGTTTAGTTGCCGCAAAAGTGCGGCAACGTCTAAGACTGACATTAAATTTCTACTGTTGTAGATTAGTGATTTTATTTCACCTATGACTGCTGGTCTAAGACTGACATTAAATTTCTACTGTTGTAGATGTGTGTCGCAAAACATCGTCAACATACAGTCTAAGACTGACATTAAATTTCTACTGTTGTAGATACAAAATTGACGTACATCAAGACTATAGGTCTAAGACTGACATTAAATTTCTACTGTTGTAGATTTCTAGCACTACTTTATAAAAGAGAAAGTCTAAGACTGACATTAAATTTCTACTGTTGTAGATCATCAGAAAACATGAATCCCATATTTGTCTAAGACTGACATTAAATTTCTACTGTTGTAGATCTAAGTTCTAGCAATTCGAGTAACGAGCGTCTAAGACTGACATTAAATTTCTACTGTTGTAGATCCCTTTTCATCTGACTTGTTGATAAAGGTCTAAGACTGACATTAAATTTCTACTGTTGTAGATCGCAAAATGCGAGTGTTGAAAATTCACTTGTCTAAGACTGACATTAAATTTCTACTGTTGTAGATTTAATTTTATTCTGTGTTATTTTTGAAGTCTAAGACTGACATTAAATTTCTACTGTTGTAGATACGAGCAGTTCGGTCTAAGAAAAACTGCACAGTACCTTAGTTTTAACCTGACAAACACCAATTGTAGCAATCTGCTACAATATGCAGTGGCTATTAATTATCAAGGTTAAAATCTATGGCAAAATCAGCTTCTCCAATCCGTTTGCAAGCAGAATTAATGCAAGTGGCAGCAACAACAGCAAAGCGTTTTCATCGTAGCACAGCCGAGCAAATCGAATATTGGGTTGATCTAGGGCGAACGGTGGCATCAACCTTAGATCCCGATGTATTGTTATCAGTTGCTTCAGGGTTAACGCTCATCAAAACTGAAACAGTGATTAGCAAGCCTATTGACCCTGCTGTTGTTTTTCAAGCACTTGAAGACAATAGAAAGGCGGGTACATTACAGAAATCAGTAACATCTAGTACCGTCCGCTATCAAGCATCGACTACGCAGCTAGGTTGTTTAGAACAAATTGATTCAAATGGAAACTCAAGAATAGGGCAGTTCAAAAACGGACAGTTTATTGAGCTAAACAGGTAAACGTTTGAAAAAAACTAAACAACTTTGGCTGTTGGCTGGGGGAAATGGTGCAGGGAAAAGTACGTTTTATCAAACACAACTTGAACCATTGGGTCTGCCCTTTATAAATGCAGATATTTTAGCCAAGCAACTGTTTTCTGAGCAAGCAGAACAACATAGCTATGAAGCAGCCAGAATTGCAGAAACAATGCGTTTAGATCTTTTGCAACAAGGGCGTACATTTTGTTTTGAAACAGTGTTTTCACATCCATCAAAAATTGATTTTGTCGCACAAGCAAAAACAATGGGCTATGAAGTGATCCTTATTTTTATTCACCTTGAATCAGTGCCACTCAATCAGGCGCGAGTCGCTCAACGAGTGAGCGAAGGAGGGCATAATGTACCCAAAGACAAGGTTGAAAGTCGAATTCCTAGAACACTACAAAATATTAAACAGGTTTTGCCTTTATGTGATCGGTGTTATTTATTAGACAACTCACGATTAGATAGCCCTTTTCAACAGATAGCAGAAATAAAGGGTAACAGGCAGGTGATAGTTAAGTTTGACCTTCTTCCTGAGTGGGCAAAAGCTATGCTGACCGATTATCTCAACTAAAAACAATGGAAATGGCCAAAGTTTTTTAAGCTCTTTAACAAAACAATAAAATCAATAAGTTACAACAGTTCGATATTTTATTGGTATTTTTGCATAAAAATGCCTAAATAACTGTTGTAACTCTTTTTTTGTGCTTTATACTGTTGTTCACTGCCGCACAGGCAGCTTAGAAAAGGTGCGAAGAAACTTTTAAAGAATTGCTAGTTCACTGCCGCACAGGCAGCTTAGAAAGGCGGCGTACATACTACAAGCCGCTTCTTGTCGTTCACTGCCGCACAGGCAGCTTAGAAATCGCGCACGCATTGCAAGCATCCGCTTTGGATGTTCACTGCCGCACAGGCAGCTTAGAAACTACACTGGGAACAGAACTGAAACGAGAGGACGTTCACTGCCGCACAGGCAGCTTAGAAAAATTAGTAAACACTCTTGATTCTGAATTTTTTGTTCACTGCCGCACAGGCAGCTTAGAAAATTGGTCTCTCGTGAATATTGCTTCAGTTAGCGTTCACTGCCGCACAGGCAGCTTAGAAAATATAAGCCAAAAACCAATCGTCCTCCCAGAAGTTCACTGCCGCACAGGCAGCTTAGAAAAACACCGGTTGCCGGATCTACGCCTAAAATATGTTCACTGCCGCACAGGCAGCTTAGAAAATTCGTTATAAATTAAATTATACGCTCGATGTGTTCACTGCCGCACAGGCAGCTTAGAAAAGTGGGCGTGTGGTGTATCAGAACTAGCAACAGTTCACTGCCGCACAGGCAGCTTAGAAAGTTTCCGGCAGGCGAAAAGGCAATAGCAACAGGTTCACTGCCGCACAGGCAGCTTAGAAATTTTATACTCAATGTGTTCATAATTCTTATATGTTCACTGCCGCACAGGCAGCTTAGAAATAGAAGTGCTATAACAGACAATAGTGCCACGCGTTCACTGCCGCACAGGCAGCTTAGAAAGATGAAATAATTACAATAGTATCTACAAAAGCGTTCACTGCCGCACAGGCAGCTTAGAAAATTCCAATTCTCAATATTGCCTGCATCTAGTCGTTCACTGCCGCACAGGCAGCTTAGAAAATCATCATAGCTATTGCTATATCTCCAGCTTTGTTCACTGCCGCACAGGCAGCTTAGAAAAAACAAGTAACTAAACAAATCGTTGGTAGTGTGTTCACTGCCGCACAGGCAGCTTAGAAATGTAACAGATCAGGAATTAGCGCACCTAGCAGGTTCACTGCCGCACAGGCAGCTTAGAAATTTAAGTTACTTTTAATTTTGCACGATAGCATGTTCACTGCCGCACAGGCAGCTTAGAAATTAGTCCACATGTTAAACGTGGTTTGTCGCTTGTTCACTGCCGCACAGGCAGCTTAGAAAAAATTCAAATTTAATAGATAATCAATTAAACAGTTCACTGCCGCACAGGCAGCTTAGAAAACTATTCGATAATCCAGTCTCATCTGTTTCATGTTCACTGCCGCACAGGCAGCTTAGAAATACAGTGTTCTCTACATTAGAAAAATTCCAATGTTCACTGCCGCACAGGCAGCTTAGAAATATAATGGTAATAATATGAATAATAAGGAGAAGTTCACTGCCGCACAGGCAGCTTAGAAAATTCTTTCGATCGCTTCATTGCACAACCAATAGTTCACTGCCGCACAGGCAGCTTAGAAAAATAAATTGCATATAAAATGGATGCAAAAAACGTTCACTGCCGCACAGGCAGCTTAGAAAAAACAAGGCGCATAGGAACAGCAAAAAAGAAAGTTCACTGCCGCACAGGCAGCTTAGAAATGGGGCAGGCCAAAAACATAAATAATCGGATGGTTCACTGCCGCACAGGCAGCTTAGAAATAAATCTTTGATGGTTATGTTTCCTGCTGATTGTTCACTGCCGCACAGGCAGCTTAGAAAGAAATGCTACAAAATTTAATGGTTTTGTTGGGGTTCACTGCCGCACAGGCAGCTTAGAAAGACAGATACATCTTGTACTGACGCTTTAACACGTTCACTGCCGCACAGGCAGCTTAGAAATGCGCTTGCAAATATTGGTGAGCAAGCTATTTGTTCACTGCCGCACAGGCAGCTTAGAAAACAAAGATGAATGAGTCAAACCAGAAACGTGCGTTCACTGCCGCACAGGCAGCTTAGAAAAAATCACGATGTACTTTGCGCTGGGTTTCCTTGTTCACTGCCGCACAGGCAGCTTAGAAAATTTTTGTTTCTATTTATCACTGCATTCACAGGTTCACTGCCGCACAGGCAGCTTAGAAAACTTAGTCTTTCAAATTCGGACCAAATGGCAAGTTCACTGCCGCACAGGCAGCTTAGAAATCTTTTTGGAGTACGTTTTCAAGATATATTTCGTTCACTGCCGCACAGGCAGCTTAGAAATGCAAGTTTTTCTTTTGTTATTTTCATTTTATGTTCACTGCCGCACAGGCAGCTTAGAAAAAATTTTTTATATTCATTGGGGACATTCCTGTGTTCACTGCCGCACAGGCAGCTTAGAAACCCTCGTAGCATGTGCTCAGTCAAAGGATGATGTTCACTGCCGCACAGGCAGCTTAGAAAGTCATTATTTATTGAAAATGGGAGTGAACTAAGTTCACTGCCGCACAGGCAGCTTAGAAAGATTATTCATTTGCAAAACCCACATTATCTGGGTTCACTGCCGCACAGGCAGCTTAGAAATGCATCCCTCTTAATTGTACCGACTGGTTTTTGTTCACTGCCGCACAGGCAGCTTAGAAACTTGAGTGAGATTTTACAAATATATTTATAAAGTTCACTGCCGCACAGGCAGCTTAGAAATTATTTTTAATTTTGTTAGTTTTTCTTTTAACGTTCACTGCCGCACAGGCAGCTTAGAAATTTGATCAGGGCTGAATCAGTTTTCTCTAGCCGTTCACTGCCGCACAGGCAGCTTAGAAATTGATCGGGAAACTTTTCCAGCCGTAAGAATTGTTCACTGCCGCACAGGCAGCTTAGAAATAAGTTTATTTCAATCGCTCTGAGAAGTGTGTGTTCACTGCCGCACAGGCAGCTTAGAAATTTACAAAACCCTGCGTGGCTAAATTAGATATGTTCACTGCCGCACAGGCAGCTTAGAAAACTCATGTTCCTGGTTTGACTCATTCATCTTTGTTCACTGCCGCACAGGCAGCTTAGAAAATCCGCATATTATCCATAACCGGATAGATGGGGTTCACTGCCGCACAGGCAGCTTAGAAAAGCTTGTTTCTGATGATATTGATGGTTATTTGGTTCACTGCCGCACAGGCAGCTTAGAAAATTTCTGGCAGGCGAGAAAGCAATAGCAACATGTTCACTGCCGCACAGGCAGCTTAGAAATGTCTAAGACTTATATAAAATTTCTACTGTTGGTTCACTGCCGCACAGGCAGCTTAGAAAAAGTTATAAACTTGAATCTATCGCTGAATTGGGTTCACTGCCGCACAGGCAGCTTAGAAATACTAAAGGATAAAAAGTGGTGTTATGTCTGTGTTCACTGCCGCACAGGCAGCTTAGAAATTTACAGCACGCTTAGCATCAGCAAAACCAACGTTCACTGCCGCACAGGCAGCTTAGAAAATTGAGTATTTTTCTTAAATTTTTAATTTTCAGTTCACTGCCGCACAGGCAGCTTAGAAACCATGCAGATGTTGCTATTGCTTTTTCACCCAGTTCACTGCCGCACAGGCAGCTTAGAAAGTGATATTGATTCCCAGTTGAGTCGGATAGGAGTTCACTGCCGCACAGGCAGCTTAGAAATGAAACACAGTATGATGACGTTAAGACAACTGGTTCACTGCCGCACAGGCAGCTTAGAAAATTTCCAGCTTTAACTGTTGTTTTGTCTAGTGGTTCACTGCCGCACAGGCAGCTTAGAAATGTAACGCAAAAAGAACTGAAGTACTTAGCCAGTTCACTGCCGCACAGGCAGCTTAGAAATGTTATCAAGGCTGCCTGGAAACAATATGAGAGTTCACTGCCGCACAGGCAGCTTAGAAATAACTCTTGAAACGGTAAACGAATACCACCAAGTTCACTGCCGCACAGGCAGCTTAGAAATAATATCACTCAAGGTTACACAATAAAAATCGGTTCACTGCCGCACAGGCAGCTTAGAAATGGTTTAAGAGACATATTGACATACTCAGATAGTTCACTGCCGCACAGGCAGCTTAGAAATCTGATAGGAAACAAAAGACTTAACTTGGGACGTTCACTGCCGCACAGGCAGCTTAGAAAGTCAGAGTAAATATTACCATTGCTCACACCTAGTTCACTGCCGCACAGGCAGCTTAGAAATTGCTATCACCGAGCTTCTGTAAATGATTTTTGTTCACTGCCGCACAGGCAGCTTAGAAATTTTATTAGATTTTCTAGCGTTTCATAAGACTGTTCACTGCCGCACAAGCAGCTTAGAAATCGCTCTTTCATTCCAAATACTGCTGTTTTACGTTCACTGCCGCACAGGCAGCTTAGAAAATTAAGTATTTTTATTAAATTTTTAATTTTCAGTTCACTGCCGCACAGGCAGCTTAGAAAATTGAGTGTTATCAGGTCTTATATAGTTGTCAGTTCACTGCCGCACAGGCAGCTTAGAAAGATTGATGCAGCGGGATTATATTCTTGCCATTGTTCACTGCCGCACAGGCAGCTTAGAAATTGTAAAGTTGATTTATTTGTGCGATTAATAAGTTCACTGCCGCACAGGCAGCTTAGAAAATGTACTGATATCTCGCTTAAAGCGACTGCCAGTTCACTGCCGCACAGGCAGCTTAGAAAATGCTGATACATTTTCCCATTATGGATTTTCAGTTCACTGCCGCACAGGCAGCTTAGAAAAGAATCTGGGACTAAAAGAACTATCGATATAAGTTCACTGCCGCACAGGCAGCTTAGAAATAATGCTGCTCCTGCTGCTCCTGCTCCTGCTGGTTCACTGCCGCACAGGCAGCTTAGAAATTCACAGCCGTACCGAAGTGCATCTATGACATGTTCACTGCCGCACAGGCAGCTTAGAAAATCTATTTTTTCTTTTCGCAATATCTGCTTCCGTTCACTGCCGCACAGGCAGCTTAGAAATTGAGCAGTAAGAAGCCGAGCAGAAACCTCGGGTTCACTGCCGCACAGGCAGCTTAGAAAAGGAATCCCATACATGGGCATGGGACGAGTACGTTCACTGCCGCACAGGCAGCTTAGAAAGCTCGATAAAAAGCGGTTTTAAATATTGACAAGTTCACTGCCGCACAGGCAGCTTAGAAATTTTTTAGTAGTTAGCAAAATTACTAACTTATGTTCACTGCCGCACAGGCAGCTTAGAAATCTCAACTTTCGAGTGTTGTCAAGCTCGCATAGTTCACTGCCGCACAGGCAGCTTAGAAATTGATAACAGGTGTCGGTCTTTCAATTTTTCCGTTCACTGCCTCACAGGCAGCTTAGAAATGATTGGGGAACTTTTCCAGCCGTAAGAATTTGTTCACTGCCGCACAGGCAGCTTAGAAAGAGGTGCAAATTTACCAACTTTGCTAGTATGAGTTCACTGCCGCACAGGCAGCTTAGAAACACATAATACTTGCAAGATTAGAACATCTTGCGTTCACTGCCGCACAGGCAGCTTAGAAAATGCAATCTAGTAAATGATTGAATTCAAAATCGTTCACTGCCGCACAGGCAGCTTAGAAAGAAATCTCAAAATTTATAGGCAAGCTAAGCATGTTCACTGCCGCACAGGCAGCTTAGAAAAACGAGAAGCAACGCTAATCATTACGATACTAGTTCACTGCCGCACAGGCAGCTTAGAAATTAGCACATTGTTCATTGACACGTCAGAATTAGTTCACTGCCGCACAGGCAGCTTAGAAATGTAAGTTTTTTGTTAATTGCTGTGAGTTTGTGTTCACTGCCGCACAGGCAGCTTAGAAAAGGTAACAAGTTCAATTGTTTCAGCAGCTTGCGTTCACTGCCGCACAGGCAGCTTAGAAACAGTAGAAATATATTTGCGAGTACCCAACTCCGTTCACTGCCGCACAGGCAGCTTAGAAAAACAGCATTACCAACCGGTGCAACACTACCAGGTTCACTGCCGCACAGGCAGCTTAGAAATTTAATATACTCAGGCATATTTACTCTTCCGAGTTCACTGCCGCACAGGCAGCTTAGAAATGCATCAAAAGTTGTCTTGAGTCCATGAGAACGTTCACTGCCGCACAGGCAGCTTAGAAAATAATTTTTGATCCTGAAAAGTATAATTAAAAGTTCACTGCCGCACAGGCAGCTTAGAAAAATAAGCATACTTTGCCGATGTTGCTATTGCTAGTTCACTGCCGCACAGGCAGCTTAGAAAATCGCAACTTGTAGGGTATCCTACAACTCACCGTTCACTACCACAGGCAGCTTAGAAAATTTCTTATATTGAACGGTTTCCTGATAATTTTAGATTTTAATTAACGCAGCAAGAAAAACAGCAACTGGTCGCAAATTGCGACCGCTTCCAATCACTTAAACATTCAACAACATTACCTTATGCTTTTACCGAGCAAGGTGTATCTATGTTATCAGCAGTGTTACACAGCCCAACAGCCGTAAAAGTAAGCATTCAAATTATTGGAGCATTTGTGAATATGCGTAAATTTACTCACCATAATGCGGCTATTTTTCAAAGATTGGATAATATTGAACACAAACAAACTAATAGCAGCTTAGAAATCTCTCTAATGCTGTAAATTCAGGCAAAGAAAGTTCACTGCCACAAGGCAGCTTAGAAAATTTGGTTCTACCGACTTTTTTAAAACCCACCAATTGAGAATCATCGTTATGTATGTCACTCGACAATTTGGGGCTTTACAAGGGGTTTTATGTGAAAAAATTACTCATCTTGAGTCTCAGTTATAACCACAGTAGGGTTTTCTGATGTTTTTTTCTCCTCATTATTAAAACGCGGTTTTTTAGTGATCTCGGTTTTTCTTCCTTGATATTTATTTTTACGGGGATATTTTATATCTGGCTGTTTAATATTGTCTGCAATAACATCCTCAGTAATTGCATTAACGGTAATTTTTTCGCCTATATAATCTTCAATATCAGGCATTGAATACGCATATTCTTCACATATAAAACTAAAAGCCACACCACTTGCCCCAAAACGGGCAGTTCTGCCAATACGGTGAACGTAGTCTTCAACATCTTGCGGTAAATCATAATTTATCACATGGGATACGGCAGGAATATGTAAACCCCGAGCTGCCACATCGGTTGCTATCATAAGATTAACCTTGTTGTCCTGAAAATCATTGAGTAATCGTTGACGTTTTTCTTGCGGAACATCACCGCTTAACACAGCGGCATTATATTTATTGGCAGCAAGATAGTGTTCAAGTTGTTCTGCACAGAGTTTGGTATTAACAAATACAATACATCTTTCGGGTTGATGTTTTTCTAGCAACCCGAATAGCAAGGGAATTTTTTGCTCATTAGCTGGGCAAAATGCACTTTGGCTAATTGCTTTAGATGTCACTTCTTCTGATTCAATTTTGACTAACACAGGGTTGTTCATATGTTCGTATGCCAACTCTGTGACCTTATAGGATAAGGTGGCTGAAAATAATAAATTCAGTCGCTTTTCTGCAGGAGGCATTCTTCTTAACAAGTAACGAATATCTTTTATGAAACCTAAATCAAACATTCTGTCTGCTTCATCCAAAACAGAGACCTGAATATTACTTAGATTAAGTACATTTTTTTGTTGAAAATCAATAATACGGCCAGGTGTACCAATGACAATATCAATATTGGTTTTTAGCACATCTAATTGTTTTTGATAATCAGTGCCACCATAAATCAATGCATATTTTAAATTGAGTTGTTTCCCCAATAACAGTGCATCCTTATGAATTTGAATGGCTAATTCTCGCGTAGGTGCTAGGATTAATGCTCTGGGGTTTTTAATATTCTCACTTTCATCATTAATTAAATGCTGAAATGTTGCCAGTAAAAATGCAGCTGTTTTACCTGTACCAGTTTGTGCTTGCCCGGCAATATCTTTTCCACGCAAAGAAAGCGGTAAAGTTTTGTCTTGAATTGGCGTACATTCGACATAGTCAGCATTTTTTAAGCTTTTTATAATGGAATCTGATAATTCAAGATTACTAAAGCGCGTTTTCGTTAGATGAGTTTCTTTCATGGCACATAGGATAACGTAAAAATCATTTTCTTTGAAATTGATTGACAACAGAACGCTATCAATTCTATAGTTAGCTTTTTAAAAATTTGGAGATTAAAGTGAGTAATGCCGTCCTACATGTAACAGATGCTGAATTTAATGATGCTGTTATCAAATCTGACACCCCAGTACTTGTCGACTATTGGGCAGAATGGTGTGGACCATGCAAAATGATTGGGCCTATTTTGGACGAAATTGCTACTGAATTTTCTGATAAATTAATAGTTGCAAAATTAAATATTGATGACAATCCTTTAACACCACAAAGCTATGGTGTTCGAGGCATTCCTACTTTAATGATTTTTAAAGGGGGCGAGGTTGAGGCAACTAAAGTCGGTGCGCTCAGTAAGTCACAATTAATTGAATTTATTAACAATAACATCTAATAATTATAATCATTATTCTTACATAAAATCAGGGCTAGCAAAAATATTTGCGTAACCCTGATTTTATAGCTATACTTCTCCTTGCACTCACTCCAGTGTACCCACAGAACCTAGAAATATATCCCACATAGCTGTTTAAATTTATTTATACATTCTGCCGTTTGTCAATCCTTAATTCTTCATATATATGAATCTTTCCGAGTTAAAACCAAAACCCATTAGCGAAGTTGTTACTATTGCCCAATCCTTAGGCATTGAAAATATATCACGAGCACGAAAACAAGAAGTTATTTATTCCATCCTGAAAAAACAGGCTAAAAGTGGAGAAGATATTTTTGGAGATGGTGTACTTGAAATATTACAAGACGGCTTTGGTTTTCTACGAACACCAGGCAGCTCATATTTAGCAGGCCCTGATGATATTTACGTTTCACCCAGTCAGATACGTCGATTTAGTTTACGAACAGGGGATACCATTAGCGGTAAAATTAGACCCCCCAAAGATAATGAGCGTTATTTTGCTATGCTCAAAGTTGAAAAAATTAACTTTGAAACACCAGAAAATGCCAAAAATAAAATTCTCTTTTCTAATTTAACGCCTCTTTTTGCCAATAAACGTTTTATTCTGGAGCAAGGTAACGGAACCAGTGAAGACTTGACTGGACGTGTTATTGATTTAATTGCCCCTATAGGTAAGGGACAACGTGGATTGATTGTTTCTCCCCCTAAAGCGGGTAAAACTATGATTCTGCAAAATATTGCTCATGCCATTGCAGAAAATAATCCAGAATGTTATCTCATCGTATTACTCATTGACGAACGCCCTGAGGAAGTCACTGAAATGGAACGCTGTGTTCGTGGAGAGGTTGTTTCCAGTACTTTTGACGAACCAGCAACAAGACATGTGCAAGTAGCTGATATGGTCATTGAAAAAGCGCGCCGTTTAGTAGAGCATAAACATGATGTAGTTATTTTGTTAGATTCTCTTACTCGTCTAGCAAGAGCTTATAATATGGTGACACCTTCTTCTGGTAAAATTTTATCAGGCGGTGTTGATGCCAACGCGCTAGAAAAGCCAAAACGTTTTTTTGGTGCAGCAAGAAATATTGAAGAAGGGGGTAGTTTAACCATTCTGGCAACTGCATTAGTCGATACGGGTTCTAGGATGGATGAGGTTATTTACGAAGAATTTAAAGGAACGGGTAATATGGAGTTACACTTGGAACGTAAAATTGCCGAAAAGCGTGTTTATCCTGCTATTAACATTAATCGTTCAGGAACCCGACGTGAAGACTATTTGGTGGATCCTGACGAGTTGCAAAAAACCTGGATTTTAAGAAAAATTCTACAGCCTATGGATGAAATGGCAGCTTCTGAATTTATTCTGGGTAAATTGAAAGACTTCAAAACCAATGCAGAGTTTTTTGATTCAATGAAACGATAAATTTCAAGGGAAGGAGGTAAAGTCTATATTTTATCTGCTGCACAATATCGAACATTTTTATGGTTTTTTCTGCTCTTGAGGCACGTAACCTTCAACCATTACAAAATCTTCTGAAAATAAGAATTTCTCTCTCTCCATTTCTAATAATTTTCTGGCTTTAGGCTCAAAACTTACCAGTTTCTGCTCGTTAATAATCATTGTTTGCATTTCCATCCATTGCTTCCACGCTTGCTTTGAAATATTATCAAAAATATATTGCCCTTTAGCACCAGGAAATGGAACACTATCCAAACCTTCTAGTTCTTTACCTAGTTTCATGCATTGAATCATTCTTGCCATCTTTTTAGTATTGCTCCTGTAGAATTTTTTTTATGGGTGCGGGTAGTCCCAATGATTTAATTTGTCCTGCTTTATACCAGACTAAAGCATTCGATTCCATAACATTATTAACCGACATTTTGGTTTTAGCCAAAACGGTAGTGTAATCCAAATGGTAATGTGAAAAAGTATGTCTTTGTGGTTTTAATGTTTTAATGGCTTGAACGGGCATATTTTTATCTAAGCCCCATAAATGAATATTTTCGATGGAATCAAATTCCAACAAACTCCACAAGCCGCCCCAAATTCCAGAAGCTGGTCTTTTTTCTAATAAGAATTGCTGTTGTTGGTTTTGTAAAATCAGGAAAAAAATATTTTTTACTGGAATTGTTTTTGTGGGTTTAGCGGTGGGGAGAAAATGGACTTTATTTTCAATTTTTGCCAGACAGCTTGCACTAATAGGACATTGATTACACAGTGGTTTACTTCTGGTACATAAAGTAGCCCCTAAATCCATCATTGCCTGAGTATAATCAGCTGAGCGTTTTACAGGAGTATTTAAGGTACTTATCGCCCAAAGTTGATTACTTATTTTAGTATGACCAGACCAACCTGCTATTGCATAATGCCGAGCCAGTACTCGCCTTACATTAGCATCTAAAATAGGGTAACTTTTGTTAAAGGCAATACTTAAAATAGCACCTGCAGTAGAGCGTCCAATGCCTGGTAATGCGATTAGTGCATCTAACTGATCAGGAAATACGCCACCATTAGCACTAATTAGAGTCGCAGTTTTATGTAAATTTCTTGCTCTTGCGTAGTAACCTAAACCTGCCCATAAATGTAATACACTATCTAGTGGTGCAGAGGCTAAAGCATTAATGTTGGGAAATTGTTCAATAAATTCATTAAAGTACGGAATGACGGTGCTTACTTGTGTTTGTTGTAACATAACCTCTGACAACCAAACCCGATAAGGTGATATGGCTTGCTGCCAGGGAAGGTCTTTTCTGCCATTTGAATCGAACCAAGTTAGCACTTTTTGTTGAAATTGATCGGTTAGCATAGCTCGCTCAGTAATTTCTGGTTTAATTAGTCAACCCTTAAAAACACAACAATCATCTGATTTATAACAATAAATCAAACAAAAACCATAGATAAAGCATACTAACAAAATCAACCCTAAACACAGAGCAACTAAAGCTCTTTCATTCAGAGTTATTTGTTGAATAGGGTATAAGAACCGCCCCCTACTTCTAAGGTTGTCCCCAGAATATCCGTAGTAGTTCTGGTGCGTGGAACGCACCCTACTTCTAAGATTATCCTCAGAATATTCGTAGTCTTTAGTCTTGACTCCCGACTCTAAAACAAACCCTTCAGTAAATCACTGATTCCTGAGCCGAGTTTTTCATCTAATTTTTTTAGTAACGCATCTTTTTTCTTGTTTATTTTTTCTTTATTTTTTTCTGCCAGCATAGCGACTAGATCTAATTTATAAGATGGGTTGGTAAATGTCCCAGCTATATTAATAGCAATAGGAATACCCTTGATTTTTTCTGACTTTGTTGCTGTTGCTTCTGTTTTAATTAATTTTGCATTGATGACATAATCCATTTTTTCTGACACTAAATGTGCAGTGCCTTTACCATTAACACGTAATTTAGAAGCCTTAGCATATAAGTCTTTGTTACTAATCAGCCCATTAGTAATTTTTGCGGTTCCTTTTATTATTGAAAAAACAGTTTGATCGTTTTTATTTCCAGTTGTTAATGTTTCTTTTCCAATAAGCGTTTTTCCTTTGTTTATTATTTTTTGTAGATTAAAACCTTTGATAGTCCCGTCCTTAAAGCTAAAACCAATATCTCCATTCAAAGAAGACTTTAGTGCTTTCTCTGTATTTCCCTGTCCTTTAATTTTAATTGATGCATTAACAACGCCCGTCATTTTAGCCTCACCCAAATTATCTTTTAGCAAAGGCTCAATTTGAACTGTTGCCAATTTATGGCTCAGCGATAAACGTGGTGTATTACCCTGAACATTAATTGATGTACTACCTGAATATGAGCCTTGATAAAAATGTTTGACCTTTTGCTGGGTATTTATTACTCCATTTTTAGCTTTTAATTTAAAACTAAGTCCTTTCATATTTAATTGATCAATTTTTAATTGATCAACGGTAATCTGTCCATTTGCATTAAGATCTCTTAGCGTTTCTACAGGAAATAGTGTAGTCACAGCAGCAGCTTTGGCAGACGTGAAAACAGCTTTAGCCGCTTTCTTTGGTTGAGGAGAAGGTTTTCCCGTAAAATCAGCTATGGTTTGAGATTCAGTGTTTTCATCATCAACAGGCATGTATCGGTCTATATCAATATTGTCTACTTTTAGATCAAAATTAATAGCGAGGGCTTCAAAGTTTTTTATTTTTACAGAGCCATTAATATGACTATCATCCAGATTAACAGATAAGTCATTGATGGTTATTAAATCCTGGCTTGATTGAAAAGATAAACGCATAGAAGTCTTACTCATTGCAGTACTGTATTCCATTTCTGGCAAGGGCATCGCTATCTGGGACATTAATGATGCTAAATTAAATTCAGCAATAGCAATAGAGCCACTAAAATTTGGCTTATCAACAATTTGAGTGCCTTTAATATTGGCTGTTAATGAAAGATTATTGGCATTAAGATTTAACTTGGAAATATTTAATGTTTGTTGAGACATATCAATTGCAACTTCGGCTAATAGCGTTGCTATCAATTCTCCCCCAGGAATTGCATTTCCTGAAGTGACGCTTTTAATCTTGATTTTTGTTAATTTAAAATTATCTAGTGCCTCGTTAATGATTAGGTCGGTGGTAAAATCTATAGATTCTGTTAATTCAGGTTCCTTATTGAATATAGAAAAAGATAAATCAAGGCTAATAGCTTTTCCAAACACTAATTTATCCGTTATAAAATTGAGCGCATTAATTTCTGTGTAGTTTCCTTTTTGCTGATCATCCCAGCTTATTTTTGCCTGTTCGATTGAAATACTGCCAATCGCTAATCCTGCCAATGGTATCATCGTTTCATTAGATTCAGACTTTTGAGCTACTTTTTCTTGTTTTTGTGTGTCTTGTTTTGTAGTCTTTATTTTTTTCTCTACAGACTGGTTTTGCTTGCTTAGATCTTCCCAATTACTAATACCTTGTTTATTTTTTGCTAAATTTAAAACAAGTCCCTTTAGGACGATTTTACTGACTTTAATTTGTTTTGAAAATAAAGGAATTAATTTAATTTTTACATTGCTTGCATTAATTTCTGCAAAGGGTTTATCTCCAAAGCCTTTGGCATTGCTTAAAACTAATTTGCCGGTAGAAATGCCTAACCAAGGGAAAATTGATACTTTTAAATCTCCATTGATAGCTAAATCTCTTCCGCTATTATCTTTTACCATCGTTACAATTTCTGCTTTGAAGTCATTTGGATTAATAAAGAAAGGAATGACTATCACTGCAATGGTAATTAGCAAAACAAATGCTGCGAAAATTGATAATAAAACTTTAAGAAATTTACTCATATTTAATCCGTAATTTATACCCTTTATTCTTTAAAATAGTATTATATTCAAAAAATAACTAAACCAAAATACTTATAAGGTTATCCCCAGAATATCCGTAGTAGTTCTGGTGCGTGGGGTACGTTTGCCCACCAAGGGATGGTGGAAATGCAGAACCAATCAAAAATCAAGGAGTTCTTAGTCTTTAGTCTTTAGTCTTGAGTCTTTAGTCTTGAGTCTTGAGTCTTGAGTCTTGAGTCTTGAGTCTTGAGTCTTGAGTCTTGAGTCTTGAGTCTTGAGTCTTGAGTCTTGAGTCTTTAATTTATACCATATTCAAGAATAAATGGTGTGATATAGTGCCTGTTTTTAAAAGTGGTATAGGGACGCTTGCGTTCCTAACGAATTATTAGGAATCATAATGGAAGCAACGGTTAAGTGGGTTGATGGCAGAACATTTCTTGGTGAAAGCGGCAGTGGGCATACTGTAGTTATGGACGGGCCGCCTGATCATGGTGGTCGTAATATTGGTATTAGACCGATGGAAATGATTTTACTGGGTGTGGGGGGTTGTTCTTCATTTGATGTGATGGCTATTTTACAAAAAGGTCGAAATGACATCGTTGATTGTGTCACTGAATTAACCGCAGAACGTGTTGATACGGTTCCCAGTGTTTTTAGTAAAATCCATTTGCATTTTAAAGTGTCAGGAAGAAACTTAAATGAGAAAGTGGTCGCACGGGCCATTAAACTTTCTGCAGAAAAATACTGCTCTGCCACTATTATGTTAAGTAAGTCTGTTGATATTACCCACGATTTTGAAATAATAAATTTGGACTAATTCTCTGCATTGAGTTTTTGTAATCTTATTGCTTTTATAATTTGATGATATTCATCTATTTTTGGGCGATGTATAAAAACACCTAAAAGAGCTAATAAGCTAAAGATATAAAGGGTATTAAAGCCATCTCCCAAAACAAACATAATAAAACCAAATAGCCCCACAATCTCTATAGAAACCAAAGAGACGATAAGGGTTAATAAATAGCGATATTTAGCCGTAGTATCGCCTAGCATGGTTTCATTAAGTCGGATAAAAATATGTCGAATTAAATTTGCCAGTGGAAATAAAATAATGGCAATAATATAAAAAATAGTGCGAATAAAAACACGTTGCTGTGGTTCTAAAAGAATTTGAATATCTGTAGCCATAACATGACAAACCACATTATAAACAATTAACAGACATAACATGGATGCCACAATAAGCCAATGTAAGATTAGGTCAGATTTTAATGGTTTTTGTGCTGTCATCGTTAAATACTTAACTTATGTTTTAGAGTGGTCTTGTTTGCTAATGATATTATCAGCTAATTTATTTCTGTAGGCTTTCATAATGGTCAAAAAAGCTAAAAAATCATAGACTGTATGAATAACAATAACTGTCAACAAATTACGTTCGCCACCATAATCTAAAAACAAACCCAGATAAATACTAATACCCGTGGCAAGAAAAGCATACAAAGGTGTAATGGCATGTACTAAACCAAACAAGATACTGCTTATTATTAAGCCAGTTGTCATACCCCATGAATTTTCCATCCACGGCTGGATAACTCCCCGAAATAAAACTTCTTCACAAACACCCGCTATGAGTGCAAGTATAAAAAGATCTGTCCAGTGATGGCGGTATAAGTAAGGTGCAATGGTTTCCAACAAAAGGTTTTTTATTTGTTGTATGGCAGGAATCGCCATCTGTTCCATCGCTAAAAAAATAAGCAATAAAGGGATAGTGCCAAATAATCCATAAAAGATAGCAGTCTCGGAATAATGCAAAAACTCAAAGGGATCGATATCTGCTAGCCACCCCAAAAAAAGGGCAATGACAATTAAAAAGCCTTCAAAGTAACAAGCTGTCTTAAAAAAATTTTCGGACTTTGAATGTGTATATTCCATGAATGGGTATTTAGATAAATTTAATGATGATCAAAAATCAAGGAGTTTTTAGTCTTTAGTTCTGGTGCGTGGGCAGAGATTGTTCCAGACAATCTTACTGCATTTCCACCATCCTTGGTGGGCAAACGCACCCTACTTCTAAGTCTTTAGTCCTTCGTCCTTCGTCCCTCACTAATTCATAGTAAAAACAATTCTCTCATTTTTTGCCCAGGATAATCAGCCCTCATAAAAGCCTCACCGACTAAAAAGGTATAAATGTCATTATCCAGCATCAGTTGAATATCTTCTTGCGTATGAATACCACTTTCGGTGACGATCAAACAATCGTCTGGTATATCATTTTTTAAATCCAATGTGGTTTGTAATGATGTTTCAAAGGTTCTTAAATTCCGATTATTAACGCCAATTAATTTGCAGTCCAAGCTTAGTGCGCACTTCAATTCATCGGCATTATGTATTTCTACCAATACATCCATTCCTTGTTCTGTCGCAGTGTTAGCCAACCCATGCATTTGCTTCTCTTCCAGTGCTGCTACAATCAATAAGATGCAATCGGCTCCTAAGGCACGAGATTCATAGATTTGATACGGGTCAATCATAAAATCTTTTCTTAATACGGGTAGGGGACAAGATTCTCTGGCCATTTGCAAATAAGCTTCTGAGCCATGAAAAAAATCTTTATCGGTCAAGACAGAAAGACAGGTAGCGCCATTCATTGCATAATCTTGAGCAATTTCTAAAGGTTTAAAGTTTTCTCTGATAACACCCTTACTGGGTGATGCTTTTTTTATTTCTGCGATAATCGCTGGTTTTTTTGATTGTGCTTGTGCTTGTAAGGCTGCCGCAAAACCTCTAGGGTTTTCTATATCACTGGCAATTTCTTTGAGCGCATCAATAGACATACATTGTTTACGGCTAGCTACTTCTTCTGCTTTTCTAGTGAGGATTTTTTTTAGAATATCAGGTCTATCAGTCATCATTAAAAAGGGTAAATGGAGTTGAAAGCGCTAATTGCTTGAGTAAGAAACCAAGGCATTGAATTTTTCAAGAGCGCCGCCACTTGCTATGACTTGCCTTGCTTTTTCAATACCTGTTTCAAGGTTAGCAGTAAGGTTGGCGGCATAAATGGCTGCGCCAGCATTTAAAATGACAATATCTAGGGCTGCACCTGCTTGATTGTTCAATACTGATTTAACCATAGACAGGCTTGATTCTACACTGTCAACTACGAGTGTATCTAGGCTTGATCGTTGTATGCCAAACTGCTCAGGTGTTATTTGATAAGTTGAAACAATGCCGTCTTTTAATTCAGCGATATTTGAGGCGGAAGCAATACTAATTTCATCAAGGCCGTCTTCTGCATTAACTACCAGTACATGGTGACTACCCAAGTCTTTTAATACTTGTGCCAAAGGTTCTATCCATTCGGTAGAAAATACGCCAATTAATTGATTAGCGGCACCTGCTGGATTGGAGAGAGGGCCAATTAGGTTAAATAAAGTTCTAACGCCCATTTCTTTGCGTGGGCCAATAGCATGCTTCATGGCACCATGATGTTTAGGTGCAAATAGAAACCCAATACCAATATCTTTAATACATTGAGCTACTTGTTGTGTAGATAAGTCCAGATTAACCCCTGCGGCTTCCAATACATCAGCACTGCCCGAACTACTAGAAACGCAGCGATTACCATGTTTGGCAACTTGACAGCCAGCTGCTGCAACTACAAATGCACAAGTGGTTGATATATTAAAGGTATTAGCACCATCTCCTCCGGTGCCACAGGTATCTATAACATGTTTACCAGATACCTCTATCTTACTGGCTAACTCTCGCATCACCGATACAGCAGCTACAATTTCAGTAACGCTTTCGCCTTTACAGCGTAATGCGATTAAAAAACCACCTATTTGAGCATCTGTTGCACTGCCACTCATAATAAGCTGCATAACATTATGCATTTCCGTTGAAGTGAGGTCTTTTTTTTCTAATAGTTTATTAAGTACTTGTTGAATTTTCATCATTACACCAATGGAGTTAAAAAATTACGCAACAGATCATGTCCATGTTCTGTCAAAATAGATTCAGGATGAAATTGCACTCCCTCTATTTCTAATGTTTTATGTTTTACCCCCATAATTTCTTCTAATTTTCCTGTTTCATCTTCTGTCCAAGCAGTGATCTCTAAGCAATCAGGTAAAGTACTTTGGTTTATCACTAAGGAATGGTAACGGGTGGCAATAAATGGATTATTTAAGTTTTTAAAAACACCCGTATTGTTATGAAAAACGGGGGAGGTTTTACCGTGCATAATGCTTTTGGCATGTACAATATCACCACCAAATGCATGACCGATGCTTTGATGTCCTAAACATACCCCTAAAACAGGCAGTTTCCCAGCAAATTTTAAAATAGTGTCTACTGATATGCCGGCTTTATTTGGTGTACACGGTCCGGGTGAAATGACTACTTTATCGGGCGACAAGGCTACAATATCTTCCACTGTAACTTCATCATTTCGGACAACGGTAACATCAGCACCTAATTCTCCAAAGTATTGCACTAGGTTATAGGTAAATGAATCGTAGTTATCAACCATGATCAATTTCATAACTGTTCTCCCTCAAGCCCTGCTTCTGCCATAGCAACAGCACGAAAAATGGCACGTCCTTTATTCATTGTTTCATCCCATTCATTTCTTGGTATGGAATCGTAAACGATACCTGCGCCAGCCTGAATATGTAAAATTTGGTCTTTAATTACGGCGGTTCTGATAGCAATGGCAGTATCCAGATTGCCTGACCAAGAAATATATCCAACGGCACCAGAATAAACCCCCCGTTTAACGGGTTCCAATTCATCAATAATTTCCATAGCGCGAATTTTGGGTGCGCCACTAACAGTACCGGCAGGAAAAGTTGCGGCAAGCACATCAAAAGCATCTTTACCTTCTTCTAAGTCACCAGTTACGTTTGAAACAATATGCATCACATGCGAATAACGCTCAATGATCATTTTATCGGTCAACTCAACCGTACCAATTTTAGAGACTCGACCGGCATCATTTCTGCCCAAATCAATTAACATCAAATGTTCTGCCAGTTCTTTAGGGTCAGCTAAAAGTTCTTCTTCTAAAGCTTTATCTTGCTCTGGTGTTGCACCTCGGGGTCTTGTTCCTGCAATGGGTCTAACGGTAACGACATCATATTCCAATCTGACCAGAATTTCTGGTGACGAACCTACGATATGAAAATCATCCAGATTTAGGTAATACATATAAGGGGATGGATTAAGGCAGCGTAATGCGCGGTATAAATTTAACGGCACAGCGGAATACGGTATAGACATACGCTGAGAAAGTACCACCTGCATAATGTCACCAGCGACAATATATTCTTTTGCTTTTAATACTGCCGCTTCAAAACCTTGCTGAGTAAAACCAGAAATAAAATCAGCTTCATCAACCTGTTTAGGTGATGTATGCGTTGTTGATTTTGCTTTTGAATCTCTTAGTTTTATGGCTAAATCATCTAATCGATCAATCGCTTGTTGATAGGCATTATCATCGGCAGGATTAGCATGGGTAAGCAATAAAACCTTTCCTGAAAGATTATCAAATACCAGCATTTCTTCTGAAACCATCAAAAGAATATCAGGGTTTTCAAGTGGATCATTCTTACCCGTTGATTTTAGACGTTCTTCAATATAGCCTATAGTCTCATAGCCAAAATATCCTACCAAACCACCATTAAATCGCGGTAAACTTTCTATATCAGGGACTTTATAACGCTGTCTAAATTCTTCAATCCAGACCAAAGGATGTTGGTGAGTGATATTTTCCAGTATTTCACCTTGCTTTTCTAAAGTAATTTTCTGCCCGTTAATTTTAACTAATGTTTTACACGGCAAGCCTATAATTGAGTATTGCCCCCATTGTTCACCACCATGAACGGACTCAAACAAATAAGAATAAGCACCTTCTGCCAATTTAAGATAAGCACTTAAAGGGGTGTCAAGATCGGCTAGAACTTCTCGGCTAATGGGGATGCGATTGTATCCCTGGCGAGCATATTGATTAAACTGTTCAGGAGTCATTATTATGTTTTTTAATTAAAACCATGATACTTTGGTGTTATTAAATTATGCTGAGGTCTCGATTAGTACAATTACTCACGGAGCATAAGTGTTTAATGATTTTTCAGGACGAGTGGATACATCCATATAAACCCTCTGCAACGTCCTGTTTTAGGAACCTGATAAATCATTAAGCTACATCCTTAGCAGAGATAGTGAGTTGTTACTGATTGCTAGTTAAATTAGGCACTTATTACAAAATATTGGCATTATATCTTTTTTTAATGACTTGTTCATTGTATTGCTTTGCTAAGGCAGGGCAATCGGGCTTAAAAGCAGTTGAAATTATAATTTAGATGCGGTATTAACTCTATTTTTATTTTAAGAGGCAGATAAAATATCAGCTTCTATTATGCACCATTGCTCAAGCATACAAGACCGAAGAGTTAACAGCCAAAGAAAGATAGCCAAACGCATTGCGGATATATGAAACTTGAACAAATTGAAATCGAAAAAATTGGTGTTTTAAGTAATCCAGTTATTGAAGATCCCGTTACAGAAGAATTTATAGATAAACTCCCTTGAAACTATTAAGTCTTTATATTCACATTCCCTGGTGCATAAAAAAATGTCCTTATTGTGATTTTAATTCACACGCCGTTAAATCAGAAATGCCTGAACAAGCATATATAGATGCTTTATTAAAAGACTTACAACAAGATTTATCTTTGTTCGATACAGCAATCACCATTAGCAGTATCTTTATTGGTGGCGGAACTCCTAGTTTATTTTCTGCCGCTGCTTTTGATAAGCTCTTTACTGGTATATCCGAACTTGTCGCTTTACAAGATGAGCTAGAAATAACGCTAGAGGCAAACCCTGGAACTTTTGAAAGTAATAAGTTTGTAGCCTATCGTGCTATAGGTATCAACCGACTTTCTATTGGTATTCAAAGTTTTAATAATCAGCATTTACAGCGATTAGGCAGGGTTCATTCTGCCGAGGAAGCATTAACAGCAATACAAATCGCACAGCAAGCAGGGTTTGATAATTTAAATCTAGATTTAATGTTTGGTCTGCCTGATCAAACTAATTCACAAATGTTAAATGATGTAGAAACAGCTATTAGCATACAACCCAGCCATATTTCTTTTTATCAATTAAGTTTGGAGCCTAACACTTATTTCCATAAATATCCGCCTAAGTTGCCCGAAGATGAAAAAATATTTCTGGGGCAACAACAGTGTCAGCAATTACTAGCTGAATCAGCTTATGAGCAATATGAAATTTCAGCTTATTCTAAAAATAATGCTACTTGTCAGCATAATCTTAACTATTGGCAGTTTGGTGATTATTTGGGGATTGGTGCGGGTGCTCATGGAAAACTAAGTTTTTCAAGACCAGAAAAGATATTGCGTACCATGAAGCCAAAAAGCCCAGAACAGTATTTAAAACATGAGAAATCAATGATTACTGCAATAAAGGAGGATGAATTACCCCTAGAATTTTTAATGAATCAACTCCGTATAAAATCAGGGTTTAATCTGGATCATTATCAACGGGTCACAGGTCTTAATGCTACGACACTTCAACCTGCACTGACTGAATGTGTTAATAAGGGCTTATTAATTCAGCAAAATCACCAGTTCTATTGTTCAGAAAAAGGCTGGAATTTCATCGATGATATTTTAGCAAGTTTTATACCTTAATTAGCCAACCCTTAAAAACACAACAACCATCTGATTTATAACAATAAATTTAACAAATATCATAGATAAAATAAGCAGTATTTGGTAAAATAACGGCTATTTCTTGGTCGTTTTGCTTAAAAAATATGCTAACAAAATAAACCCCAAATACAGAGCAATTAAAGCTCTTTCATTCAGAGTTATTTGTTGAATAGGGTATAAGATCCGCGTCATTCCGTAATTCCTGCATGTTCTAAGCAGAAATCCAGGTGTTTAAAACAAGATTCCCGATAACAGACTTCGGGAATAACGTGTGGTAACAGAGGTTCCAGTTACTTTAGTCTTGAGTCTTGAGTCTTGAGTCTTGAGTCTTGAGTCTTGAGTCTTTTTTAATATTTTAAACGTTACTATGGCTTATCAATATCCCAACACAGTTATACAAGTATTTTGTAAAGCACCGATTGCAGGTCAAGTTAAAACACGGTTAACACCTGATTTAACTTTTGAACAAGCCGCTCAAATTCATAAACAATTAACAAAAAGAATATTAAAATTAGTCCATTCGTCACATTTATGTCCTATTCAACTTTGGTGCTCACCTTCAATTTCACACTCTTTTTTTATAGAAATGGCTGATACTTTTTCCTTATCACTACAACTACAATCCACTGGAAATTTAGGTCATCGCATGTTTAACGCATTACTTTCTGGCAAAGAACAATTTAAACATGTCATTTTAATAGGTTGTGATTGTGTATCATTAACTATAGATGACTTAAAGCAGACTATCAGTGCTTTATCAACTAAATACGATTGTGTTTTGGCTCCCGCTGAAGACGGAGGGTATTGTCTTATTGCTTGCAACCAAGCAATTTCTGAGTTATTTGAGGGTATTAATTGGGGCAGTGATAGCGTTTTACATAGCACCCGAAAAAAAACGGAATCTCTTTCATTAAATTGCCTAGAATTGGCTATGCAATGGGATATAGATAATTATGATGATTATTTAAGGTATATTCGTTTAGAAAATGAATTGAAGTTATAAAGGGTATTAAATTTTTACTTTAACGATTCGCTCACATGCGGCTCAATAACTTTATACAATGCCTGCTGCATTTTCATGTTTCCAGTAATAATATTTCCTGACTGTAGATAATGTTCATTAAAACTAAAGTCGGTTACGACACCTCCTGCTTCTTGCACTAACAAAATACCAGCAGCCATATCCCATTCTTTCAGACCAATTTCCCAAAAACCATCTAGTCTACCAGCGGCAAGATAGGCTAAATCCAATGCCGCAGAACCCGCTCGTCTAATACCTGCAACCTGAGGCGTTAGGGTTTTAAACATGGCTAAATAAGTATCAAGGTGTTGAGGAAATTTAAACGGAAAACCAGTGCCTATTAATGCCGCATTCATATCATTTTGCTTAGCTACTCTAATGCGACGATTATTCAGCATTGCTCCCCCTCCTTTTTCGGCAGTAAACAATTCATCTCTTAATGGATCATAGACCACGCCTACTTCTATTTTACCTTTATGTTTAAGTGCTATTGAAACAGCATACTGAGGATAGCCATGCAAATAATTGGTGGTACCATCTAAGGGGTCAATCACCCAGGTATATTCATTACCGACATGTTTACCACTTTCTTCCGCTAAAATTGAATGTTCGGGATAAGCATGTTTAATAACCCGAATAATTTCTGATTCAGCAATATAATCAACTTCTGAAACAAAATCATTGTGACTTTTTTTGCTAATGGTTAATCGTCCAATATCTTCTGACGACCGTTGAATCAAATCCCCAGCATTTCTTGCAGCTCGGACTGCAATATTCAACATTGGATGCATAATTAATATAGGTAGGGTTAACAAAAGCTTACTAGCATAACAAATCATTTGTTATAGTGTTCCATTTTTAACACAATGAGTTTTATGTGCTTTCACATTTTAAAGTAGTTTTAGTTGAAACTTCCCACCCTGGAAATATCGGCGGTGTTGCTAGAGCCATGAAAAACATGGGCATGAGCAATCTCTGCCTAGTCAATCCTAAAATATTCCCCAGTGCAGATGCAACATCGCGAGCATCTGGTGCAAGTGATTTATTAAGCGCTGTTGAAATATGCCATTCCTTACAGGATGCCATTGTAGATTGTCAGATAGTATTAGGTGCCAGCACGCGCGATAGAACCATTAGCTGGCCTGAACTCACTGCCAGAGAATGTGCTGAAAAATTTGTAACAGCAGAGCAATCAAAAAACAAAATAGCACTGGTTTTTGGTCGAGAAAATTCAGGGCTAAAAAATCATGAACTTGACCTCTGCCATTATTTATTACACATCCCTTGTAATCCAAAATTTAGCTCATTAAACCTGGCTGCCGCAGTACAAGTTGTTTGTTATGAGTTGTTTGTTGCCTCTGGACAAAAAGCTGAAAGCACCATCGGCGATAAAAATGAAATAGTGCTTGCCAGTACCCAGCAAATGGAATTGTTTTATGAGCACATGCAGCAAACATTACTAGATATTGATTTTTTACATCCTGAAAAGTCAGTTTCTATTATGCGAAGACTGCGAAGAATTTATAATAGAATATCACTAGATACCAAAGAATTGGATATACTCCGAGGTATCCTACGTTTTTCACAAAACCATAATAACAAGTAGAACCTATGCTTGAACAAATTAAAGAAGATATAAATTGCGTTTTTGATAGAGACCCTGCTGCACAGTCTGTCTTTGAAGTTATAACTGCATATCCTGGTTTTCACGCCATGATTATCCATCGAATAGCGCATCTATTCTGGAAAAAGCAATTTCGATGGCTGGGTCGATTTACCTCACACCTTGGGCGCTGGATGACAGGGATTGAAATTCACCCTGGCGCAGAAATTGGTCGTCGGTTTTTTATTGACCATGGTATGGGCGTAGTTATTGGAGGAACCGCTATTATAGGTGATGACTGTACGCTGTATCAGGGAGTTACCTTAGGCGGCACATCGTGGAATAAAGGTAAGCGTCACCCGACTTTGCTTAATGGAGTAGTTGTTGGTGCAGGTGCTAAAGTATTAGGTCCCATTGAAATTGGCGAAGACGCCAGAATTGGTTCTAATTCAGTGGTAGTTAAATCAGTACCAGCAGGTGCCACTGTGGTTGGTATTCCAGGACACTTAATTGATAATAGTAAAAAAATAAAAAGCAGAAAAGAACAGGAGCAGATGGCAAATAAAATGGGGTTTAATGCCTATGGAGCCACATCAGATATGCCAGACCCTGTTGCCCATGCAATTAATCACATGCTGGATCATATCCATTTGATGGACATGCAATTGAATAGCATGAAAAAAGCACTCAATGATGCAGGGATAGACCATAAAGAACAAACACTGCCTAAATTAAATGATTGTGAGATCAAGGAATAAATTTTTTCCTCAAATCTCATTATTCTTAAAATCCTACCTAGGTTCTCTTTTTAAATGCCAATACTTGACTGAATTAGATCCGTAGGGTGCGTTTGCCCACCAGGGATGGTGGAAATGCAGTAAGATTGTCTGGAACAATCTCTGCTGGCGCACCAGAACTAATCAAGGAGTCCTGAGTCCTGAGTCCTGAGTCTCTCTCTATTATTTACCAATACTTGACTGAATTAGCAGATATATATTATAGTTACCACAATTTTTATAAGCCTATAAAATTACTTATGCGATTAACAACTAAAGGGCGATATGCAGTAACTGCAATGATTGATTTAGCCTATCACAGTCAAAACAAATCCGTCACGCTAAACGAAATTGCCGAACGGCAAACAATTTCATTATCCTATCTGGAACAATTATTTTCTAAGTTGCGTAAGAATTCTATGGTGTCTGGTGTCAGGGGACCTGGTGGCGGCTATAAACTAAACCGCAATGCATTCGAGATCAGTATCGCGGAAATTGTTGTTGCAGTGGATGAGCCTTTAAGCCCAAAAAAATGTGGAAGCAAAGATAACTTACTACTCTACTTAACCGATGAATTATGGACAGGCTTGAGCGATCAAATTCACAGTTATCTGAAAGACATTAGTTTAGGCGCTTTACTGGAAAAAGAACAGGTAAGCCCGTTGCCCAAAGACAAGCTCAAAAAATGCGATACAGCTTAGCTAATGGCAACAGGAGCCACCCTGTTCTTTAAATAATGATCTATTTTGATCATAATGCAACAACACCGATTGATCAGCGTGTTGTTGAAGCTATGTTACCGTACTTAACAACTTTTTACGGCAACCCATCCAGTTTATATCGTATGGGTAGAGCGGTTCGTAGTGCAATTGATATTGCCAGAGAACAAGTTGCTGCTTTGGTAGATTCTTTGCCTGAGCAGATTGTTTTTACTAGCGGCGGAACAGAAGCGAATAACCTTGCTCTACAAACGCTAAGTGGCAATGCCACAGTCGCCATTTCAAACATTGAACATCCTTCTATCCTAGAAGCTGTCAATAATAAAAAAATATCCAGGCTTGATACCTTGGCTGTCAATAAAAATGGACTGGTATTACCCGAAGCTATTGAAGTATTTCTTCAAAAACATGACTCGATCGACCTTGTCTCTATCATGCTAGCTAACAATGAAAATGGTGCGATTCAAGACATTACTCAATTAACCAAGCATCAAAACAAAAATTTTATCGTTCACACAGATGCCATTCAAGCAATAGGAAAAATCCCCGTCTCTTTTCAACAATTAGAGGTCGATTTAATGTCTTTATCCAGCCATAAAATATATGGCCCTAAAGGTTGTGGAGCCTTAGTTATAAACAAAAACATTACTGTTTCTCCATTACTAATAGGCGGCGGGCAAGAAAATGGCTGGCGTGCAGGTACTGAAAATGTCGCCGCAATTGTTGGGTTTGGAAAAGCAGCTGAATTAGCACAGCAAGAACTAGAATACCGCTCCAGTCATTGCCTTG
Source organism: Methylococcales symbiont of Iophon sp. n. MRB-2018 (assembly GCA_003666325.1). Taxonomy (GTDB): domain Bacteria; phylum Pseudomonadota; class Gammaproteobacteria; order Methylococcales; family Methylomonadaceae; genus QPIN01. Next base: position 12,222 of record QPIL01000114.1, on the reverse strand, counting down.
ATTTAAGGAACGGCTTAGAAAAAGAATTGTCTAGCATTGAAAACCTGTTTGTTTTTGCTAAAGATGCCCCAAGATTACCCAATACCGTTCAATTTGGTATTAAGGGTATAGATGGTGAAATGTTGCTCATGCAATTGGACCAAAAAAACATTGCCGTTTCCAGTGGCTCGGCGTGTTCATCGGGCGCTGGAAAAGCCAGTTCGGTTTTAACAGCAATGGGCGTAGAAAATGAATTAGCCAAAAGTGCTATCAGAATAAGCCTAGGACAAGCTAATACCAAGCAAGATGTTAACGAATTTATACAAACACTAAAATTATTATTAGATAAGTGAAATTAGATATGGCGATCACATTAACAGAAAATGCTGCAAAGCAAATTGAAAAACAATTACACAATAGAGGGTTTGGTATTGGCTTAAAATTAGGTATCAAAGTTTCTGGCTGCTCTGGCTACTCTTATGTACTTGATTATGCAGATGAACAAGGCGAAGATGAAATGATATTTGAACAGTTTGGAGTCAAAGTTTTAGTAAAAGAGAATGACTTAAACAAACTGGACGGGATTGAATTGGATTATGCAAAAGAAGGCATTAATGAGTCATTTAAGTTCAAAAACCCTAATGTAAAAGGTGAATGCGGCTGTGGAGAAAGTTTTTCTGTATAAAACGCGGGTGCAGTGAAGGTGAATTTAACCCAATATTACACCATGTTTAACAAATAAATAGTCAACCCTTAAAAACACTCCCTCCGTCATTCCTGCATGTTCTAAGCAGGAATCCAGATGTTTAAAACGAGATTCCCGATAACAGCCTTCGGGAATGACGTGGTAACAGAGGTTCCAGTTACTTTAGCCCTGAGTCCTGAGATCCGTAAGGTGCGTTTGACCGCCAAGGATGGTGGAAATGCAGTAAGATTGTCTGGAACAATCTCTGCTGACCGCCAAGGATGGTGGAAATGCAGTAAGATTGTCTGGAACAATCTCTGCTGACCGCCAGGGATGGTGGAAATGCAGTAAGATTGTCTGGAACAATCTCTGCTGACCGCCAGGGATGGTGGAAATGCAGTAAGATTGTCTGGAACAATCTCTACCCACGCACCAGAACTAATCAAAAATCAAGGGGTCTTTCGTCTTTCGTCTTTCGTCTTTCGTCTTTCGTCTTTCGTCTTTCGTCTTTCGTCTTTCGTCTTTCGTCTTTCGTCTTTCGTCTTTCGTCTTGAGTCTTGAGTCTTGAGTCTTGAGTCTTGAGTCCTTTTAAAGCTTGACTATTGACTTCTATCTAGTTTTCTATAAGAAATCGCTTCACTTAAATGGGTAATCTCAATGTCTTTCATATCTGCTAGGTCGGCAATAGTCCTAGCCAATTTTAATATTCGGTGATAAGCACGATGAGATAACCCAAACCGATCCATTGCTTGTTCAAGAAGTTGATGGCCTTTCTCAGACAATTGACAATATTCTTTTACTTCTTTGGTAGAAAGTGCTGAATTAACTTTTCCCTGTCTTGCTATAGCAATATTACGTGCTATGACAACTCTAGTTCTAATTGTAGCACTGCTTTCTTCACCTTCTGCTGACCCTTTTCTCAAAACTTGGTGGGATACTCTAGGTACTTCAAGGTGCATATCAATTCGATCCAATAAAGGCCCTGAAATTTTTGCCCTATATTTGGCAACTTGTTCTGATGTGCAATGGCAGCGACCTGAAGGGTCGCCAATATATCCACAAGGACACGGGTTCATTGCTGCAATTAACTGAAACTTTGCTGGGAAATCTGCTTGCCGACTGGCTCGCGAAATTGTGATATGCCCTGTTTCTAATGGTTCCCGCAACACTTCTAAAACCTTGCGATCAAATTCTGGTAATTCATCAAGAAAAAGCGTGCCATTATGCGCTAAAGAAATTTCGCCCGGCTTAGGATTGCTACCCCCACCCACCAAAGCGGCTGCCGATGCAGTATGATGTGGCGCACGAAAAGGCGGATTAAGCCAATTATCAACATCTAGTCCTTTATCGCTAATGGAGGTAATAGCCGCTGTTTCTTGTGCTTGTTGTTCTGTTAATTCTGGAACAATAGTTGGTAATCTTGAAGCTAACATAGACTTTCCTGTCCCAGGCGGGCCAAGCATTAGCAAATTATGAGAGCCAGTCGCTGCAATTTCAAATGCCCTTTTAACAAGAAACTGCCCTTGTACATCAGAAAAGTCAATACTTACTGGCTTAACTTTTTCTAAAGTCTCGACAACAAATGAAGTTAAAGATTTTTGCCCACCAATATGCGCACAAACTTCAAGCAGATTATTAGCGGGCAAAAGATTAGCGCACTTAACCAAGGCCGCTTCTGCTACATTTTCTTTTGGCAATATCAAGATTCTTTTTGCATCACGAGTATGAATAGCAACTGGCAATGCACCCAAAATAAGCCTTAATTCGCCACTTAATGACAACTCACCAATACATTCATATTCATTAAGTCTTGTTTTTGGAATTTGCCCTGATGCAGCTAAAATACCGATAGCAATTGCTAAATCAAAGCGTCCACCTTCTTTAGGTAAATCAGCAGGTGCCAAATTAATAGTGATTCGCTGAATGGGAAATTCAAAGTGTGAATTAATAATTGCACCACGTACACGATCTTTACTTTCTTTAACGGCTGTTTCTGGCAAGCCGACAATACTAAGACTGGGAAGCCCGTTGGTTATGTGAACTTCAATAGTCACTAATGGCGCATCAATGCCTGAACGACCTCTACTATATACAATGGCTAATGACATACAATTTTTTGGTTTTATAGTAAGGTAAAAACTTAGCTGTCTTTATTGTGCATAAAAAATATCAAAGATCGCGATCAATTAATAGAGACCTCAGCATAACTCTGGTGATGAGAAAAAAACGATAGAATTTTTCAGGTTTTAGTCAAAATACAAGTGTAATAGTAAGATATTGCACGTTATTTTGGCTGAAAGATGGAAAACTTCTAGCCTTTTTTATCCGTTCATGAGTTATGCTGAGGTCTTATATAGTATGCCTCATGGTTTTGTCTCGATTTTACAATGGCGTGTTGCCCACAATGCTACTGTTAGCTATTTATACTCAGCGCTCTATCCTTATCCTATGGGAAACCAATGATTTTATAGTTGCCACGGGTTTGTAAATTAATAATAACTTCTTTACTGCTGGTGTTTTTCCAATACCATCCATGTGATCCTGTAAACGGCACGGTTAAAGTACCACTCGATTGATTTTGTGTATCTTCTTTAAAACTTTTAAAGTAGCCTGTTTTATCGTCGGCAGGTTCACCATGAAAATCAAAATATAAAGCTGTACCCTCTGTATTCCAAACAAACTCTAAGGTTTCGTTTTTTTCTATGTAAAACTTATACTCTAAACCTTTATATGCAGGAACTTTTATAGAAACAGTATCTTGCCACTGCGAGGTCAGGTGTTTTATTGTTACTTCTTTATCCTCGGTAATTTGGCTTGCCACGCCCACTTTTGGACAAGAAATAATACTGGGTTTTTTACTACTGTCCTCAGTCTGAGTAAGCACTGTTAATCCTATAGCTTTACCAAACCCTGTCGGGTCGATATTAAATTCAACTGGAAGTACGACAAAAATCAGTAAAATAATGGCTAATAAAGTCGAAAAAATACAGGATAAAACCAGCGATTTAGTCGTAGTTTGAGGGGGTGTATTCATCTTAAATAGAAGTAAAGTATCCAGTTAATTGATAGCCTAGTAAAACCAGTCCGCCTGACATCAATAACGTGTTAGAAATATTAGAAAAACTGTAATAGCTATTATGTCGCCGCCAAAACCCAAGTAAGGTCAAAATAAATAATAGGGTGATACATTGCCCTATTTCTACTCCGACATTAAATGCAATTAAGTTGGTTAAAAGATTTTCTTCGGGCAGTGAGAAGTCTTGTAATTTTGTGGCAAGACCAAAACCATGAAACAAACCAAAGATTAAAACAGCAATTTTGGTATTAGGTTGCCTGCCTAGTAATAACTTAAAGCCGCCCAAATTATCAAAGCCTTTATAGATAATAGAAAAAGCTATCACCGCATCAATCAAATAAATATTCATATTTATTTGATAAAGCACAGCAAATAATAAAGTAATACTATGCCCTAAGGTGAAAAGACTAACATAAATTAAAATATCTCGACCACGAAACAAGAAAAAGATTACAGCTAACAGGAAAAGCAAATGATCGTAACCTGTCACCATGTGTTTGGCTCCAATATAAAGAAAAGGAACTATGGCTACATCTTGATTAGTGCTAAGAAAATGTGCGGTATTACTATCAACACCATGCGCCATGCAATCAATATTAAACAGCAGCAATATCGAGCCTAATAAATAGCTGTATTTGTTAAAAAATGAATGCATGTTATGGATACAGTTGATTAATAGCTATAATTTTATCATTCAATGGTATTGGCTTCTCAACTATAAACGGTTCAATTATGTAATCACTGTTGGCTCTGTTCTACCTGTGCGTTTTTTAACTTCACAAAATTGCTCAGCAAGGTTGATTAGAAAGGATAAGGCATGTTGTGCATCTTGATTATGCTTATTGGTATCTGCTTCAAACTTTTCCAGATAGATTCTTAGTGTTGCTCCCACGGTACCTGTTCCAGATAAACGGTAGATAATACGGGATCCATCTTCAAAACCTATGCGAATACCTTGGTTGTTACTAACACTATTATCTATAGGATCGGTATAACTAAATTCGTCTGCATATTTGACTGTGTAATCGCCAAATGATTGACCTGCTAGTCCAGGTAACTGATTGTGCAAGTGCTCAATAATACCATTAGCAATTTCAAGATCAACGGCTTCATAATCATGGCGACAATAAATATCACGACCAAAAGTTTGCCAATGTTCTTGAACAATTTGTTCAACTGGCTGGCGTTTTTTAGCGATTAAATTTAACCAGAATAAGACTGCCCATAAACCATCTTTTTCTCTGACATGGTCTGATCCTGAACCAAAACTTTCTTCACCACATAGGGTGATTTTTCCTGCATCTAGCAAGTTACCAAAATACTTCCAGCCTGTCGGTGTTTCAAAACAAGGCAATCCCATTTTTGTAGCAACGCGATCAACCGCCTGGCTAGTAGGCATTGAACGAGCTACACCCGAAATACCTTTTGCATAAGCTGGGATTAAATGGGCATTGGCAGCCATAATGGCCAAGCTATCACTAGGTGTAACAAAAACATTAGCGCCCATAATCATATTACGATCACCATCGCCGTCAGATGCCGCACCAAAAGTAGGACAGTCTTTAGCAAACATAAGATCAGTCAATTCTTTGGCATGTGCCATATTAGGATCGGGATGTCCCCCACCAAAATCTTCTAGTGGAATACCATTAATGACGGTGCCTTTAGGGGCACCTAAAATGTCTTCAAGAATGCGAGTGGCATAAGGCCCTGTTATGGCGTGCATGGCATCAAAACATAAGGTGATAAAGCCAGCACTAATGCTGTTTTTTAATAGTTCAAAGTCAAATATTGATGCCATTAATTCAGCATAATCGGTAACAGGATCAATAATGGTGATAATTAAGTCATCAATTTGTTGCTGCCCTATTTTGTCTAGGTCAAGGTCTGAAATTTCTGCAATTTTGTATTCGGTGATGCTATTAGTATTTTTAAAAAGTGCATCTGTAAACTTTTCGGGTGCCGGCCCACCATTATTGACGTTGTACTTAATACCAAAATCGTCATCGGGACCACCAGGGTTGTGGCTGGCAGAAAGAATAATGCCGCCAAAGGCTTTATATTTCCTGATGATATGTGAAGTAGCGGGGGTAGACAATAACCCTCCCCTACCAATGATAAGTTCAGAAAAACCGTTGGCGGCTGCAATTTTTATAATAATTTGTATCGCTTCGCGGTTAAAATAGCGACCATCACCGCCTAAAACTAAAGATTGCCCCTGAAAACCGTCAAGAGAATTAAAGATCGACTGCACAAAATTTTCCAAATAATTATTTTTCTGGAAAATCGTTACTTTTTTTCTTAATCCTGATGTGCCTGGCTTTTGGTCGGTATAGGCTGTGGTGGATAGTGTATTAATTTGCATTTTTTAACCCTTGTTGCATTTTTATTATTAGTATAAAGGAACTTGCAAGCTCCTAAGCTACCTTAAAATACACTAAAACATTCATTTTTTGTAGGTTTTTATGAAACCAATAACAGCCTTGGTTTTTTTATTACTCGCTCAACTGGCTTTTTTACTGCATTTGATGAGGTTATATGGATACAGATAATTTACAACTTGTAAGTTAAATAAGGCGATAATACCGTATTCAACAAATAAATAGCCAATCCTTAAAAACACAACAACCCTCTGATTTATAACAATAAATTAAACAAAAACCATAGACAAAACAAGCAGTATTTGGTAAAATAACGGCTATTTCTTGGTCGTTTTGCTGATAAAACATACTAACAAAATCAACCCAAACACAGAGCAACTAAAGCTCTTTCATTCAGAGTTATTTGTTGGATAGGGTATAAAGTCCGCTCCACTCCCTCCGTCATTCCTGCATGTTCTAAGCAAGAACCCAGGTATTTAAAACTAGATCCCCAATAACAGACTTAGGGAATAACGTATGGTAACAGAGGTTCCAGTTACTTTAGTCCTGAGTCTTTAGTCTTGAGCCCTTAGCCCTTATTTTCACCACCAAATATTTCCACTAAATGCGGTAAAAAATTAGCAAGCTCCAAAGACATAATAGAAAAGTCTGCATCAAATTGAGCCGCTTCGTTATCTGTTTCTATATCGGCGACTTGATCTTGGATTAAATCAAGAAACTTAAGGCGTTTAATAGATAGGTTTTCATCGACAATAAAAGACAGGCGATCAGTCCAGTTAATAGCTATTTTAATCACTTGCTTACCGTTGTCTATATGATTGGTGATTTCAGACAGGGCTAGATTATGTTTTTTGCAACGGATAATGCTGCCTTCGTCTTCTTTACTGCGCAACTCGCATTCATCTTTAATGGTCAACCCTTTAGGGATGGAGGCTTGGTTTGTAAGCCATTGGGTCATAATGGATATTGGTTGATCTATGGTATTAATAGGCACTAAAGGCAAGGAGCCTAGTCCTTTGCGTAAGAAACTCAATAAATCCTCTGCTTTTTTTGCCGTCGCGGCATCAACAATCAGCCAACCACCTTTAGGGTCTATATAGGCACAGGTTTTTTTTGAAACCGAAAATGCGCGAGGTAACAATTCAAATATTAGTTCATCTTTTAATACTGAACGCTCTTTTTTGGCTAATTTCCTGCCTTCTTGTTCCTCAATTTCCGTAATTTTTTCCTGTAACATTTCATTGATGACAGCGGTAGGAATAACCTTTTCTTCTTTTTTTAAACACAACATAATAAAACCATTGACTTGGTGTGTTAGATTCTCAACCGTATGATTCACTGGCGAAGTCCAGCCCTGGCTAAATTCATCGTGTTTAGCACAAGGCTGAAACCGTTTTTCACTGAGTTTGTCTGCTAGCTCATTGCCTGTTAAAGCGAAAGGCTCGGTAAAGCGGTAAAGTGCAAGATTTTTAAACCACATAATTATTCGTAAAGGTATTGAAAGGGATGTGCATTATCTCAGATTTATAGATACAGTAAGGCTACTTTTTGAAAAAAATTTTGGCAATGAATGTTGTTTATTTTATGCAAGATATAGGACTTTGTAGCCATGGCTGATAGCTCTGTTAGCTAACGCGCAATAAATAAACACTCTGGCTTACGCAGGATTTTTATTCCTCTTTAAGGCGCAACGAAAGGGAGCATATCAGGGTAAATATCTCAGCACTTATGTGAACAAAGTTGCAACGCCTAAGAGGGGTAAAAGGACGAAGGACTCAGGACTCAAGACTCAAGACTCAAGACTCAAGACTCAAGACTAAGGACTCTTTGATTTTTGATTAGTTCTGGTGCGTGGAACGCACCCTACGGATCTAAAGACTAAAGACTCAGGGCTAAAGTAACTGGAATCTCTGTTACCTCACTTCATTCCCTAAGTCTGTTATTGGGGGTCTAGTTTTAAACATCTGGATTCCTGCTTAGAACATGCTGGAATGACGCGGATCTTATCCCTATTCAACAAATAACTCTGAATAAAAGAGCTTTAGTTGTTCTGTGTTTGGGGTTGATTTTGTTAGTATGTTTTATCAACAAAACGACCAAGAAATAGCTGTTATTTTACCAAATACTGCTTGTTTTTTCTATGGTTTTTGTTTAAATTATTGTTATAAATAAGATGGTTGTTGTGTTTTTAAGGGTTAGCTAATAAGACAGGTGGGTTGTTTGTTGCGAGTTGCCTTAGCACTGGAAATTTATTAAGTTCCGAGCTTGGCATTGATCAAGTATAATCTGATAAAATATTTGAGGAGACAAAATGGAGTTATTACTTTGGGAAAACCTGTTGCTCGGCGTTATGGTTCTGGGCGTTATTTTGTGGATGTGCCCTGGTATCCAATCTTCCGTACAGTTAAGCAGGGAGGTGGAGTCTGATTGGAAAGGCGTATTATTTCCCATCGCTTTTGTGATTATGTTTATAGTATTTTTAATAGCAACGGTTTAACCATGAGAGATAATAATGAGGTCGCGTATGGTGGCGGGGAAGATCTGGAATATGACGAAAACGGGGACTTAATTGAATACTATGCTATTCGTCCTAACAAATCACAAATCAAAAGAGATATTGCTGAAATCTCTCAATTAGCTGAAGAATTAACGCAGATAACACCTGCTCAGCTAACAGCAATGCAAATTCCTGAAAAAATTGAGAGTGCTCTCGCTGAGGCAAGGTTGATGCCCTCTACAAAATCAGCCAGAAAACGTCAACTTAAATTTATTAGCGGACAACTCAGAAAAATTGAGCTTGATTCTATTGTAGAATCTTTAGCTAGAATAAATTCTAAAAGTGTCCATGGCATTAGAGAGCATCATCAATGTGAGCAGTGGAGAGATCAATTAATCGCCAGTCAGGATAATCAGGCATTAACCACGCTAGTCAATAAATTTCCACATGCTGATCGACAACATTTGAGGCAACTGCAACGCAATGCACAAAAGGAAACACAGCTAGGAAAACCACCTAGAGTGGCTCGAGAACTGTATAAATATCTGAAACAACTGGTTTTAGATTAATTCACTTTTTTGTGGCTCAAACTTTCATGGGACTAAATCAAACAAATCCATCTGCTGATATTTAAAACTCTCAGAGGAATGTTGCAAGGAAGACAAACTCACACCTAACAATCTTATATTTCGTTGTCCAACATCCGTATTTTTTAATAAATTTTCAAATATACCAGTAAAGTTCATTGATTGTGAAATTGAAACCGATAATGTCTGACTCCGTGTTATTTGCACAAAATCATGGTATTTTATTTTTATGCTGACCGTCTGGGCTGTTAATTTTTTATCATTCAACTTTTTTAATGCTCTGTTTAATAGATAATGCAACTGATCTAAAACCTGCCTGCGCTTTATTATATCAATGGGATAGGTTGTTTCTACTCCGACTGATTTACTTTCTCGGTGATTATCAACAGGACGATGATCAATAGCTCTAGCAATATTATGATAATGTTGCCCCGCTTTACCAAATGTCTGTAATAAAAATGCCAGAGATTGTTTTTTTAAATCCTGCCCCGTTTCAATACCATAAGCTCTCATTTTCTTTTCAGTGGCTTTACCAATACCATGAAACTTTCCAATAGCCAGAGATTCAACAAACTGTACACCTTGCTCGGGTGTAATTAGATACAAACCATCTGGCTTATCCATATCCGAGGCTATTTTTGCTAGGAATTTATTATAAGAAATACCGGCAGAAGCAATCAATTGCGTCTTGGCAAAAATGGCTTGTTTGATTTCTTTTGCAATCAAAGTGGCAGAGCCTTGATGTATTGTAGCGCTACTGACATCCAGATAGGCTTCGTCTAATGATAGCGGTTCAAATAAGTCGGTATAAACAGCAAAAACTTGCCTAATCAGAGTAGATGCTTGTTTGTATGCTTCAAAACGCGGTTTTACAAAAACGGCTTGTGGGCATAAACGATAGGCTTGAGAGGAAGGCATGGCGGAATGAATGCCAAATTTTCGGGCTTCATAATTACAGGTAGCCACTACACTTCTGGTATTAGGCTGACCTCCAACAATTAAAGGTTTGTTGCGATATTCAGGAAAGTCACGTTGTTCAACAGCCGCAAAAAAAGCATCCATATCAACATGGATGATTTTTCGGCAATGATCAGACATTGACTGTAAAACAGAGTTTTTGAAAATCCATTAATTTTCACCATGAAGTTCATAAAGAACCTGAAGTGATCAATAATACCATGTTCAACAAATAAATACACCAATATAGCACGCATATTATCATCTTATGAACACACTAAAAATAGTGGGTTATCAATAAGTAACCCCCTATTTTTAGCAAACACATAAGGGGCTAATATAAGCACTATATTAGTATGTTTATTTATTGAATATGGTATTAGACGTTTGGACTTTATAGATCATCCCGTAAAAAACAAGGGTGCATGAATGCACCCTTCAACACGGTTATTGGACAAAATAGAGGGTAAGTTGAAGTTACCATGTTTTTACATTTTAATAACGTCGTATATTATTTTAGCTTTGTTTGTGGGAATCTTAACGTACACTAAAGAATTTCTGTTTTGAGGAACCTTTACTTTAACCACATTACCTGCTGGTGTTTCTATGTTTAGCAATCCATTACTTGGGGTCTCAATTTTTGCTAACTGAAATTCTTTTGGCAAAGCTGTCCATATACGAATATCTGCGGCAGTGGTAGCTGCTTGATAAAGTCCTGTGGCAAATCCACCTACATTACCCAATTGTTTTTGAGCTCCATACTGCGCAAATGTTTTTATTAAAGTTGAAACAACAGCCCGTGTTACTGTAGCCGTATATTTCATCTTAAATTCAGTTTGAACAACTCTGTCCATACTGGAAAGAATACTGGTTTTAGCTATCTTGTCCCCACCATTTTTTATAACTAAATGAGGGAATGCTTGCTTTCTCATTTTTAATTTTGGTAAAGCAATTCCCGTATATTTTACTTTTTTGGTTAATAACAGGATAGGCAAATCAATCCGAAATTCTTCTTTGATAGGCCCTAAACCATTCTCAAAAATTACCCATGTAAATTTTTTATTCTCTTTTTTACCACTAAGTGTATTTTCAACACTTGCAAAATCACTTGCAACAAATGCATTCTTATCCATCATCCCGTATGCTTCTTTTAACAAATCTACCGCTTTTTTATGGTCTCCTTCAGACATAAAAAATAATCCAGCCATGTAGGTAGTAAAAGGATTGATGAAATCAGGGTAAGCTTTGAAAGCATAAAGGTTTGAATATTTATTTTGCAGAATTTTATCTATTTCAGGATTATTAACATTCTTATCTATATCTATTTTAGGAGAATCTTCTTGTTTCTTTTTTAATGTTTCTTCTTGCTTGGCTATTTCTGATGCAAAACGTTCTTTTGCTCTACGTTGTCTATCCAATGCTCTATTAAATTCTATTCTTGCCAGATCATTTTCACCGACTTGCCAAAAATTAAGAGCCTTGTAAGTATTAATCATAACTCCATCATACTCAGCGCCTCGATAATCAAGAAACGCATCATTAACCAAAATAGCCGCCACATTTGAAGCTACATCAGTTGTTGCCGCTTCTTCATTATGCACTTTAATTATATCCTCACATTCATCAAATATTGACGAACTCTGTTTGTATTTTTTGGAAAAACGTAATGCTGTGGCTGCTTGTAATGACTCTAACAATTTTGATGAATCGGATTTTTTGTCACCTTTTTGTTTGAGCTGCATATCAGCAGCTTTTTGATAACTGCCAGCAGAATATAAAGCATTAAATTCTGTTAACTCTTTTTTGTGTGCCATAGAAGCACAACCCGATGTAAATATTACAACAAGAAATGTGGCAATACTTCCCCAGGCAATAGTCTTCTTTTTACAATGCATCGTTTTCATTTTTTATCCTTTTATTGTTATTGTTATGACCTAGATTCGCATAATAAGTGCACCACTTACATTTGAAAACAAGATGGTTTTTTTGTGTTAGATTTTATATCTAATACAAAAAGCCATCAGCTTCTTTTGTTAAAACAGAGGCTGGTCGGGTATATA
>QPIL01000025.1 GCA_003666325.1 Methylococcales symbiont of Iophon sp. n. MRB-2018 | reverse complement strand
AAGCGGAGCGTAGCACTTGTTGTGTTTACAAACATTAGGTTGCATCGACGCACTAACAAAACGGTCAACCTGACCGCCTAACGCAAGTTAATTTAACAAAAACCTGATGATTTTGAATGTTAGGTGTTTTTATGCTATTTTTAGCGTATCAGTCGGCGGCAGGTTACCTTGGCGTTAGGCATCAGAAAGGGAAAGCAATATGGCAAAATTTAGTGAAGAAACGCTCACTAATTGGACAAAACCACCAAGTGATACCGAAGAAACGAAACTATCGAACTCTGAGCGTATGGTTAAAGATGCTATTAAAGAAGACCCAAAATTATCTAGAATTGGAACAGAGGTCTTTGGTCAAGGTTCATATGCAAATGATACTAATGTTCGTTTGAATAGCGATATTGATATTAATGTACGGTACACAGATGGTTTTTATTACGACTTGCCTCCCGAGATAACAAAGGAGGAGTTAGGCTTAACAAACCCATTAAAATACTCTGTCGAAGAGTTTAAAAATGATGTAGAAGTGGCTCTTGTTAGAAAGTTTGATCGAAAGTCTGTGGTAAGGAAAAATAAATGCCTAACGGTATTAGGGAATACTTACAGAGTGGAAACTGATGTAGTTCCTACTTGGAACTATCGTCGTTATGATAAAAATTCTAATTACGTACTCGGTGCAAAATTAAGAGCGGATGGTGGTGGAACTGTTGTAAATTTTCCAAAGCAGCATATCGAAAATGGAAAAACAAAAAACTCAAATACAACTCGTAGGTTCAAAAGGCTAACAAGAATATATAGAAAACTTAGATACAAAATGATTGATGATGGAGTCCATGTTAGTGATTCTATCACTTCATTTCTACTTGAGTGTTTAGTTTGGAATGTACCAAATAGTATATTCAATGATAATTCCACATGGGAGGATCGTTTGAAGGCATCGATTATTCATTTGCATGAACATACAAAAGATGAAGAAAAATGTGATGAGTGGGGAGAAGTTTCTGAATTGTTATATTTATTTAGGGGCAACCGTAAGTGGGCTAAAAAAGGTGTAAATATTTTTTTAATAGATGCTTGGAATTATCTAGGTTACTGAATGATTGCTCACAATATAAGGTCATTTGCATTCACGATTCTGGGGCTGGCTTTCGGAACGTATGCAGCAATATTTATCTTAACTCAAGATTTATCTAGTATTGATTTTCCAAAGGCGGTATCACACATATCTACAACCATTTCCATCAATATTATTTTTTGGGTCGTATTTATAAAGTGGCTGTGGAAATTAAAAATATTCTACCCTTGGTTGGTTCAAGCGCCGGACTTGTCCGGAAATTGGGAGGGTGTAATTAAGTCTAATTGGGGTAGTGGAGAGGTTGAGCCAATTCCAGTAAATGTTGTTATTTCCCAAACATTTCTTAATGTTCAAGTGTCCATGAAGACTGAGGAAAGTAGGAGTTTCAGTGTTGGCGCTTCATTTGATATAGATAAAGAACGTGGACAACAACAGTTATTTTATTCGTATTTAAATACCCCGAAGTCAGGTGTGCGTGACAGAAGTCAAATTCACTACGGTTCCACGTTGCTAATTTTCGACGGTTTTAATGTCGTGGAAATGGAGGGTGAATATTGGACTTCAAGGGAAACAACCGGGGAGATCCGGCTAAAACGTGAAAATAATGCCTAACAAAAAAATCCAGCGGACAGTTTAAAGCGTCACGTTTTTTGCGAAACAAAAAAGCGCGCCCCTTTAAACTGCGCGCTGATTTAGGCGTTAGTACTCTAAATTTTCCTTAGTTACCATCCTACAAAGTATCGGCAAATAGAGAACCTTTACCGTGTTCTTGTTCGTGGCATATTCTGACCATTCAATGGTATTTGAAACGGTTGGGCAAGTAG
>QPIL01000026.1 GCA_003666325.1 Methylococcales symbiont of Iophon sp. n. MRB-2018 | reverse complement strand
ACCATTGGACAGTCTGAGCCTCAACCTGACTTCAGCGAGCAAACCCATCCCAAGCATGCTGACGTGACCTGGTTTGTTTTCCTGCCAGAGGAATGACTTGTCTTGATCCATCGGAACCAGTTACGTTCAGAGTGAGAGAAGGATTCTGGATGTTGTCACAGCAAGCTTTCTGAAGTACCTGGATTAAATAAGATGAACGTAATTGACATTGTTATAGAACTACATAATTAGCAGGGCACTCTTTATAAAACCATGACAAGAATCACCATGGTAAGTTGGGTGGGGCATCATGACAGTTTCAGTGGCTGCTTGCTTGATCGAAGGAAAGTGTTATTTCAGAGTTCACGAGCACTCTTGTAATTGTGGGGGGAATCTATATTATTATATGGCTCTAACTAGTCACCAGTCCCTCTTCTTTATGGCGCTCAGGAAGGTGCATGGCGAGAGCCTGGACTTGAGGCCAGCTACTGGCCATCGATCAGGCATAATAATAAATTCTCTGGAGCTAGAAATACACAATCATACTTTTATTACGGAGTTAGGTAGTAGCTAGCTTGCTGAGCTTGGTGGTGTGTCATTTAGGTTCAAGGATGAGGCATCTATTTACACACTGGATGTGCTGAATAGGAGCACTGCCAAGCCACTCTGCAGCTGTGCTGACTACATGCTATGTAAGCTGCTGATGGTGACTGTCTCTCTTCAGGGAAACCCAGGACTACTTCACATCAGCCAATGCAGAGATTCCTATACCACCAAATCATTGTGTAGCTATGACTTGGAACGAACACAGGACCAAGTCAAGAAGGTACAATTGTATTGTAATGTCCAAGAAGTTAGGAAGTTCAGCAAGTAGCTCCCCTGATCATGTCAAAGACCTCTCCGTCCATACTTGAAAAACACTCCTTGTCTACGAAGTGAGTGAAGAGTATGAGGTGTTCTTCTATTGTGATAGCAATTATCGTATCACAAAAGACACTGTCACAACACTTGTTCCCTATTAATTTTGTTGAATTTTCCGTTAGCTAGCTACTGTCTAGTCTGCTTCCTTCTCGGCCATCAGATCCACTCACGATGGGATGTTGGCCTAGCTACCTTTGGCAGGACATGGAGAGAGCAGAGATGGTGAAGATACTCCCCAAAGGCTTCCACTCTGGAGTAGTCCTCTATTGGGCCAACATAATTATTGCTGAGGGAGAAGTTGTTAGTGACTGTGCCTTGCATGCACATGGAGTGCATGCATAGCTCCACAAGGTGCCAAGCTCAGCGAGTGCCAGGTCAACACAGAGCCATATGTAGGGTGTCACCAATACCACCAATCTGGTGCCACTGAATGTGCTGCTGATCAGACTTTGATGAAGAGAGTGCATGGAGCGTAATTTAACTAGTGATACTAAGAGTGATATAAAGTACAGCTCACATCCATGGTTGTAGCTAGAGTCGAATCGTACATACTCTACATTAAATATTTGCACATAGCCAAGACACTTCCCATGTTTGTGCCCTCTTAATAAGGTCACCCACCAATTTAGCCAGGTTTCATACATGCAGGTGGCATTCATCTTGACCAAGTCCCCCCCCCCCCAATACACACTGGACATGATACCACCACCATGCACTCCACTCAGCCATGACCACATGAACACGAGGGATTGATACAGATACAGGGGTTCTTCTGGGATGACCCTGAGCTTGTACTTCAGGGTGATCTTCATAAAAATCTAACAAACTAACAAAGCTATCATTAGGGCTAGTCGACCAGCACAGAATGATGGTATAAAAAATAGATCATGTTTCTTCAATTACTGGGTATTTCCCTGTAGATAATGTGATTAAGACTGCTGAGGAATGTGGGTCACATGTGTATGAAGTTACCCTTAATTAAATGGCTGGCGTATTAATGCCACTTGTTATGTAAAATGGTAGTGATTCTGATTTGTGTGCACATGTTCA
>QPIL01000027.1 GCA_003666325.1 Methylococcales symbiont of Iophon sp. n. MRB-2018 | reverse complement strand
TTCAGTGCCAGTGTTTTTAATCAAGACATCGGCGGCTGGAATGTTGCTAGGGTAGCGAATATGTCCTTGATGTTCACCAATGCCGATGCTTTTAACCAAAACCTCGGTCGTTGGTATGTTGATGAGACTGTTAATAATGATCAAGGAATGCTACAAACAGCAAACCCTGACTATAACGGCGTTGATGACTTAAACGTACTTGACTTTAACTTTGTCGCCCAAAATGCTGTTTTAATCGCTCAAACCCCAATATACACGCTGGCAACAGACGCTGCCGCTGAGGGTAGCGATAATGCAATCTTCACCCTTGAATCAAATACCCTAAGCATTAATTCAGACAGTGTAGCAGATGGCAGTTATACCGTACGCATTGCCGTAGGCAACACAACCTTTGGCAGCAGTAACAGCATAGATTTAACAGTAGTTGTTGACACCCCTCTAACCGTAACCAGCGTTGGCAGCTTTATTACCGAATGGCGCATACCTTCGGATGAATTCACCCTCACCTTCCCTAGTGAGGGCGATTACACTATTGATTGGGGCGATGATACTACCGAAGGCATTACCAGCAATAACCCTACGCATACCTACGAAACTGCTGGCGACTACACAGTCACAGCCACAAACACCATCACCCGCTTTCACTTGGATAATAATGCCGAGAATAGAGAGAAATTAATAGACATACAGCAATGGGGAACTGCCGACTGGACGAGCATGGAGCGTGCATTTTTTGGCGCCAGCGCGATGACGATAAGTGCAAGCGATAGTCCAAACCTTGCTGAGGTAACGAATATGTCCCTCATGTTCAGCGGTGCCAGTGTTTTTAATCAAGACATCGGTAACTGGGATGTTGCTAACGTATTAAATATGGGGAGCCTGCTCTTTGGAGCCACTGCTTTTAATCAAGACATCGGTAGCTGGAATGTTGCTGGGGTAATGGATATGAGCAGCATGTTCAGTAATGCCAGTGTTTTTAATCAAAACATCGGTAGCTGGAATATTGCTAGCGTAACGAATATGAACAATATGTTCAGAAGTGCCAGTGCTTTTAATCAAGACATCGGTGGCTGGAATGTTGCTAGCGTAACGAATATGGGCTCCATGTTCTTCAGTGCCAGTGTTTTTAATCAAGACATCGGTGGCTGGAATGTTGCTAACGTAACGAATATGAGCGCTATGTTCGTCGCTGCCAATGCTTTTAACCAAAACCTCGGTCGTTGGTATGTTGATGAAACTGTTGATAATCTACAAACAGCAAACGTTGACTATGACGGGGTTGATAACTTAAACGTACTTGACTTTAATTTTGTCGCCCAAAATGCTGTTTTAAGCGGTCACAACCCAATATACACGCTGGCAACAGATACTGCCGCTGAGGGTAGCGATAATGCAATATTCACCCTTGAATCAAACACCCTAAGCATTAATTCAGACAGTGTAGTAGATGGCACTTATACCGTGCGCATTGCCGTAGGCGGAGACTTTGGCAGCAGTAACAGCATAGAGTTAACAGTAGTAGTTGTTGACGGCACCGCTGCTGATGCCAGCTTGAGCGCCTTAACCTTGTCCACAGGCACCTTAACCCCAGTCTTTTCCAGCGATACCACTGACTACACTGTCAGCGTTGCCAATGCGGTGACCAGCCTGAGCGTAACCCCAACCGTCTCTGATAGCAGTGCCAACTTTGTCATTAGTGGTACGGCAGCAGACACCAACCCTTTAACAGTCGTCAACAATGAAGTATCTGGACTAACCGAAGGTGATAACACCATTAGCATTGCAGTGACTGCACAAGATACCGTGCGAACCTATACCGTGACTGTAACTCGATTAAGTCTGCCAGGCACGCCGCGTAATTTGGTAATAGATGAAACAAGGACTACCTTCAACAGCATTACTTTTTCTTGGCAGGCACCTGAGGCTAATGCCGACATTAGCGGCTATCGTATTGAGCGGGCAGCGGATGTTTCAGGCTCACCGGGCGTTTTTACTGAGTTAGTCGCTGA
>QPIL01000028.1 GCA_003666325.1 Methylococcales symbiont of Iophon sp. n. MRB-2018 | reverse complement strand
TCTTCAGTGCCAGTGTTTTTAATCAAGACATCGGCGGCTGGAATGTTGCTAGGGTAACGAATATGTCTTTGATGTTCACCAATGCCGATGCTTTTAACCAAAACCTCGGTCGTTGGTATGTTGATGAGACTGTTGATAATGATCAAGGAATGCTACAAACAGCAAACCCTGACTATAACGGCGTTGATGACTTAAACGTACTTTACTTTAACTTTGTCGCCCAAAATGCTGTTTTAATCGCTCAAATCCCAATATACACGCTGGCAACAGACGCTGCCGCTGAGAGTAGCGATAATGCAATATTCACCCTTGAATCAAATACCCTAAGCATTAATTCAGACAGTGTAGCAGATGGCAGTTATACCGTACGCATTGCCGTAGGCAACACAACCTTTGGCAGCAGTAACAGCATAGATTTAACAGTAGTTGTTGACACCCCTCTAACCGTAACCAGCGTTGGCAGCTTTATTACCGAATGGCGCATACCTTCGGATGAATTCACCCTCACCTTCCCTAGTGAGGGCGATTACACTATTGATTGGGGCGATGGTACTACCGAAGGCATTACCAGCAATAACCCTACGCATACCTACGAAACTGCTGGCGACTACACAGTCACAGCCACAAACACCATCACCCGCTTTCACTTGGATAATAATGCCGAGAATAGAGAGAAATTAATAGACATACAGCAATGGGGAATTGCCAACTGGACGAGCATGGAGCGTGCATTTTTTGGCGCCAGCGCGATGACGATAAGTGCAAGCGATAGTCCAAACCTTGCTGAGGTAACGAATATGTCCCTTATGTTCAGCGGTGCCAGTGTTTTTAATCAAGACATCGGTAGCTGGAATGTTGCTAACGTATCAAATATGGGGAACCTGTTCTTTGGAGCCACTGCTTTTAATCAAGACATCGGTAGCTGGAATGTTGCTGGGGTAATGGATATGAGCAGCATGTTCAATAATGCCACTGTTTTTAATCAAGACATCGGTAGCTGGAATGTTGCTAGGGTAATGGATATAAGCAGCATGTTCAGTAATGCCAATGTTTTTAATCAAAACATCGGTAGCTGGAATGTTGCTAGCGTAACGAATATGAACAATATGTTCAGAAGTGCCAGTGCTTTTAATCAAGACATCGGTAGCTGGAATGTTGCTAGCGTAACGGATATGTCCCTTATGTTCTTCGGTGCCAGTGCTTTTAATCAAGACATCGGTGGTTGGAATGTTGCTAGCGTAACGAATATGAACCTCATGTTCATCAGTGCCAATGCTTTTAACCAAAACCTCGGTCGTTGGTATGTTGATGAAACTGTTGATAATCTACAAACAGCAAACGCTGACTATGACGGGGTTGATAACTTAAACGTACTTGACTTTAACTTTGTCGCCCAAAATACTGTTTTAAGCGGTCACAACCCAATATACACGCTGGCAACAGATACTGCCGCTGAGGGTAGCGATAATGCAATCTTCACCCTTGAATCAAATACCCTAAGTATTAATTCAGACAGTGTAGTAGATGGCAGTTATACCGTACGCATTGCCATAGACGGCGTATCCTCAGGAGTCTTTGGCGGCCCCGCATTCTTTGGCAGCAGTAACAGTATAGAGTTAACAGTAGTTGTTGGCACCGCTGCCAGCTTGAGTGCCTTAACCTTGTCCACAGGCACCTTAACCCCAGTCTTTTCCAGCGATACCACTGACTACACTGTCAGCGTTGCCAATGCGGTGACCAGCCTGAGCGTAACCCCAACCGTCTCTGATAGCAGTGCCAACTTTGTCATTAGTGGTACGGCGGCAGACACCAACCCTTTAACAGTCGTCAACAATGAAGTATCTGGACTAACCGAAGGTGATAACACCATTAGCATTGCAGTGACTGCACAAGATACCGTGCGAACCTATACCGTGACTGTAACTCGATTAAGTCTGCCAGGCACGCCGCGTAATTTGGTAATAGATGAAACAAGGACTACCTTCAACAGCATTACTTTTTCTTGGCAGCCACCTGAGGCTAATGCCGACATTAGCGGCTATCGTATTGAGCGGGCAGCGGATGTTTCAGGCTCGCCGGGCGTTTTTACTGAGTTAGTCGCTGA
>QPIL01000029.1 GCA_003666325.1 Methylococcales symbiont of Iophon sp. n. MRB-2018 | reverse complement strand
GAATAAAGACATCTTTCCCCCAGTTAGGTCCATTTTGAAAGGCGGCATTAAGAGGAAAGTGTCTACTGCCAATACTCACACCTTTGGTATTGGCTGGAATTAAAGCAACGGTAATGCCTAAATAAGGGGCCAGCGACTTGAACGCAATAACCCCCCCCAAAAATGTTCTAATTTTTTAAACCCACTGTCTATCCAGATGACGCTTGCGTTAGCTGGTCGCTCTTAATTTTATTGTTAGCACAGCGAAAAACTTAGGTGTTTTTAAAGATAATAAACGTTTGGTTTACCCGCATTTTAAATGCTCTTGCTGTAACAGGGATTTTTAGTTAAAGCCTATTTTTTTCAATGTTTTGCAGAGTGTTACTTTAAAACAAAAGCGTTTTGAAAAGCAAGGTGTATAAAAATGCACCAGTAATGTTACAAATATACAGCCCTGTAGCTACCGACCCAACCGTTTCAAATACCCTTGAAAAGTAAGAATACCACGGACAAGAACACTATGAAGTTTTCTAATATTTCCAAACTTTGCAGGATGTTTATTTAATAAGGGAAATTAATAGTGCTAACAAGGGACTCACCCGCGTTCGTTGTCGTGGTGGAGCCCCTTGTTCTCCAGGCGAGCAGCGCGAGTCCTGGAGAACCATGAGTTAAGCGGCTTGGCCGCTTGAACGACAAGTTATAAAAAATTCAAAGTTGCACTGTTTTATTTTTCCAATTGCTATTTCTAAACTATTTCTCCATATGTTGCTGAATATCCATTCGGTCATGCAAAACTCTAACTATCAATATATCATCATTTTCAATAACATAAATAATTAGGTGTTTTCTATGATGATGTATCTTAACAGAAGGATTGAATGCATCACGGTCAGGGCAAAGATTTGGAATATCAGCAAGGAATTGGCATTTTTCTTTTAGTGCTTCTATATACTGGTCAGCTTTATTTTCACCATAATTAATAAAGCCGTAGCGATAGATTTCTACTAAATCATTTTTGGCTTCTTTAGAAAATACATATAACCTCATGACCTATTTTCTTTCAACTCGTTACGTGCTTGGTTAATAATTTGATCAAATGATTTGTTACTAACTCCACTTTCTATTCCAGTGGTGATAGCGTTTTGTAATGCGTTTAATTTACTTCTGTGCTCTTGATCTTGACGAATTAAATCACGAACATAATCACTTGTATTTGCATATGCTCCTGTATTGACTTGAGATTGAACCCAATCTTTCATTGGATCGGGAACAGATATATTCATGGTAGCCATAAGTAAGTCCTTTAATTTAATAAATTAATTCGTATTTATGGCATACATTGCCAATAATTGCCAACATTTTTTTAAAACAGGAGCGTTCTTTAAATTTCATGTATAAAAAAGAGACTAAACACTAGGCATTATAGTTATCAAACTGAAAAGACTTATCTAGGGTGGATGAAGCGTTATGTTTTATTTCATGGTAAAAAACATCCTAAAGACATGGGTAAATTTGAAATTGAGGAGTTTTTAACTGATTTAGCGGTTAATCGTAGTGTTTCACTTAGCACTCAAAATCAAGCTTTTAATGCCTTGTTATTTTTGTATGAGAAGGTTTTAGGGATTAGCATTAAAAATGAAAACATATCAGCTTTACGCGCTAAGAAAAAAATACATATCCCAGCAGTGTTAACAATAGATGAGGTTAAAAGTGTGATTTTTAACTCTAAAGGGGTTTATCAATTAATGCTTAAACTTATGTATGGCTGTGGTTTGAGTGATACTTCAGGGTCAATATCACTTGATTTAGGGAAATCAAAGAAGGAAAAATGAGGACAAAGGAAAATCAAGTTACTCTTGTATCTTACCCTGATGTAAAAATTTATTTTTCTTATGGGTATACTTCAGGTAGCGTCCCCTTATTATGCAGATAAAGCATAACGCCAAAATCAATGACTATTTAAAGTGGCAGTTTTTTTGTAAATTCAGGACTCTCTATAATCTGGGGTTTTGCAAGAGCCTCTCCACTAAAATCATCTACTTCTATAGCTAAACTACGCATTCTTTCTGCCTCCTCAATTAAAGCCCGCTCCTCATCATTAATTATTTTATTATCTACTGCCCGCTTTAATACACTTTCATCATATCTTTTAGGT